>DASXNS010000209.1:0-3430 GCA_036494865.1 Chthoniobacterales bacterium
ATCTGTGTTCGGGCCGTCCGCGATGACCTGGCCACGTTTCACATGCTGGCCTTTTTTCACGATCGGTTTCTGGTTCACACAGGTGCCCGCATTCGAGCGCATGAACTTCCTCAGTTCGTAAACGTGGATGCCGGCTTCGAGATCCGTTTTCAATTTCTTGCGGCTCTCCGGCATGTGACCATCTTTCGTCACCACAATTTGATCGGCTGTGACTGAAGCCACCTTGCCGCTTTCGGTCGAAATCAAAACCGCATGCGAATCACGCGCGACTTTTCCTTCCAGACCGGTGCCAACGAGCGGCGATTCGGAAACGATTAGCGGCACGCCTTGCCGTTGCATGTTGGAGCCCATCAGGGCGCGGTTCGCGTCGTCATGTTCGAGGAAGGGAATGAGACCGGCCGCCACCGAAACGAGCTGCTTCGGCGAAACATCCATGTAGTGAACCTTCGACGGCTCCACTTCTAAAAAGTCGCCGCGATAACGCACCGAAACTTTCTCGCCGGTGAAATGTCCCTTCGCGTCCATCGGCGCATTGGCTTGCGCCACGAGGAAATTCTCTTCCCGATCGCCGGTCAAATAATCAACCTGATCGCTGACGCGGCCTTTTTCGACTTTGCGATACGGCGTTTCGATAAATCCAAATTCGTTGATCCGCGCGAAGGTGCTCATCGAGCTGATCAGACCGATGTTCGGCCCTTCCGGTGTTTCGATCGGACAAATGCGCCCGTAATGCGATGGATGCACGTCGCGGACTTCGAAACCGGCGCGGTCGCGGCTCAGACCGCCTGGCCCGAGCGCCGAGAGCCGGCGTTTGTGGGTCAACTCCGCGAGCGGATTCGTCTGGTCCATGAACTGCGACAACTGCGAGCGGCCGAAGAAATCGCGAATGACCGCGCTCAGCGCCTTGGGATTGATCAGCTTCTGCGGCGTCATGCCGTCGATGTTGATGTCGAACAAAGTCATCCGCTCTTTCACGAGCCGCTCGGTGCGGGCGAGACCGACGCGACACTGATTGGCGAGTAATTCGCCGACCGTGCGAACGCGGCGGCTGCCGAGATGATCGATGTCGTCGAGCGTGCCTTCACCGCGGCGCAGTGTGATCAAATATTTGATCGCGCCGATGAAATCTTTGTCGGTCACGATTCGTTCCCCCAGATCGACGTCGATCCCGAGTTTCTGATTGATCTTATAACGACCGACGCGACCGAGATCGTATTTTTTCGGATCGAAAAACAGACGCTTCAGCAGCGCCTTCGCGTTCGCAACCGTTGGGGGATCGCCCGGTCGCAGCTTGCGGTAAATATCTTTGAGCGCTTCCTCCTGATCATGCGCCGGATCCTTTTTCAGCGCCTTGACGACCGTGTCGTCGTTCGAAATATCGATCACTTTTACGTCGTGATGTCCGAGCGCCATGATCTGCCGCACCGTCGCAGCCGTGAGCGGCTCGAAGGCACGTGCGACTGTCGCCTCGCCATCGAGCACGTCGGCAATGAGCACTTTCATCGCGAGCTCTTCTTCGCCGAGTTTTTCGCTCAGCTTGAGCGTCTCGATGTTGTAAAAAAGTTTGATCACTTCCTCGTCGGACCCGTAGCCGAGCGCGCGAAGAAAAGTGGTGGCGAGGAATTTCCGCCGCCGTTTCCGGCGATCGAGATAAATGTAAAGCAGATCGCTAGTGTCAAACTGCACTTCGATCCACGAACCGCGGTCCGGAATGATCCGGAAACTGTAGAGCACTTTGCCGTTTAGATGGATGCTCGATTCGAAGGCGATGCCCGGCGAGCGATGCAGCTGACTGACCACCACGCGCTCGGCGCCGTTGATCACGAACGTGCCCTGCGGCGTCATGAGCGGGATTTCGCCCATGTAAACTTTTTCTTCTTTCGTTCCTTTTTCCTCGCGGAGCTGGAATGTCACGTGCAACGGCGCGCTGAACGTCTGGCCCTCGCGTTGGGCTTCCAACGCCGTCAGCTTCGGTTCGCCGATTTCGTAGTGACTGAAATCGAGAGTCGCTTTTTCATCATAGCTCTCGATCGGAAAAACTTCTTTGAACACGGCCTGCAATCCGGAGTTTTTCCGTTTCGAAAACGGGACATCCTTCTGGAGGAAATCGACGTAGGAATTGAGTTGGACCTCAATGAGGTTTGGAGGCTCGATGCCTTCCTTGATGGTTCCGAAGTAGATACGTTCCGACATAATTACGACACCAATTTTCCGAGGTTAAGCGACGCCCCGGGGCACACAGAGCGGCGATTGAGGACTTACGGTTTTAGCCGCGAGCCAGAGGCACAAAAATGACAGCAAAACAGCAGCCTGTCAAATTAACAGCCACCGTTTTGTTGCCTCTTAAATTTTGTCCGTCGCGCGCGGGTTTGAAAATAATCTAACTGCTTCTTACGAAATATTTCTGACACGCCAGCAGCCGACGCGCAAGTTTTTTTGCGCGCCCGGCCGCAGGCAGGATGTGAAGTTACTTGATTTCGACTTTAGCGCCAGCGGCTTCGATCTTCTTTTTGATCTCTTCCGCTTCCGCCTTGGTCACGCCTTCTTTAATGGTTTTGGGTGCGCCTTCGACCAGCGCCTTCGCTTCAGCCAATCCAAGGCCCGGCACCGCGCCGCGCACTTCTTTGATTACGCCAATCTTATTCGCGCCCATTTCTTTCAAAATCACTTCGAAAGAGGTCTTCTCTTCCGCCGGAGCCGCCGCCGCGCCGCCACTGCCGCCAGCCGCGGGAGCCGCTGCTGCGACCGGAGCGGCTGCGCTCACGCCCCATTTATCTTCGAGCTGCTTTACCAAGCCAGCGATCTCGAGAACGGTCAGGCCGCTGAGTTGATCCACGATTGCATTTGTATCCGCCATATTATTTTCCTCTCATTCGCCGCCTCCGGAAGCTTCCGGAAAATTAAAGCCGACAGCCGTCGACTCGGGCAAGTTGTGTTGTTGCTCGCCTCGCCATCCGCGGCGCGGCGAAATTTTTTAAGCTGGCACCTCCGTCGTTGGTGATTCGGGCGCGCCGCTTTCCGGCGGCGCGGTGGCAGCCGGAACATCTTCCTGTTTGCGTTCCGGCGCCGGCGCGTCGGGAGATGTAATGGGGGGCGGCGTTTCCGCCGTGCCAGGAGCTGCACTTGCACTCGGTGCTTCCGCCGCCGGCGCACGGGCCAGGGCGGCTTCTGCTTTTTCTCCTTTTGCTTTGAGCAATCGCGCGAAGGCCGAGGCCGGTTCGTTCAAAATACGCACTAGTCGCGTCGCGGGAGCGAGGAGCAAGCCGAGCAGTTGCGACAATAAAACTTCCCGCGAAGGCAAGTCTGCCAGCGCTTCCACTTCCGAAGTGGACAGGACTGACTTGTCGATCACGCCGATCTTGAGCGCCGCGATTTTGAATTCCGCCGCGAACGACTTCAAAATCTTCGCCACTGGCGCGACATCGTTCTC
>DASXNS010000210.1:0-2167 GCA_036494865.1 Chthoniobacterales bacterium
TCGGGCCGCCGCCGATGACCACGAAAGTCATCGCCGCTGCTCTGGCTACGGGGTCCGCAATTTTTTCCGCGAATTCAAAAGCCATCAGCAAACGCCGCCGGATTTCCACTGCATCTTCGAGACTCTTCAATCCGGGGGCGAGTTTCTCCCATTCGTCATGGCCAAAATAAGAATGGCGCGAGCCAGTCGCGATAATCAAATAATCGTAGGCGATTTCCTGGTCGCCGAGATTGACGCTCTTCGCGGCGACGTTAACCGCTTTCACCTCCGCCAGAATCACATCTGTATTGGCGAATTCACTCAGGATGCCGCGGATCGGCGCCGCGATATCGGCGGGTGAGAGCGCCGCCGTCGCAACCTCGTAAAGGAGCGGCTGGAAAAGATGATGATTGGTGCGATCGATCACAGTTACGCGCACCGCTTCTCTGCCGAGTTTTTTCGCGGCCTCGAGTCCGCCGAAACCTGCGCCCACGATGATCACGTGCGGTTTCGGCGCAGCTGCTTTCTCCATCAGCGCAATTTCCGCGGGTCGGAATCGGAAGCGAGCATTTTGTTGGAATGGAGATCAGACGACCAACAAAAATCATTTTCGACAAACGGCGATGCCAGTTTCGAAACCGGTTGTCACGAAACAAGACCGCGTTATCTTCCGTGCCTCATGCCGAAACCGATCGCACGCAGCAAAACTCGAAAGTCCGTCTCGAAACGATTCAAGATCACCGGGACAGGCAAAGTGATGCGCCAGCACGCTTCCCGCAGGCATTTGCTCTCCGCGAAAAACGCCAAGCGCAAGCGCCACATGGCGAAATCAGCGCAAGTCGATAAGACCGACACCTATCGGGTGAAAGCGAACATGCCCTTCGCCTGATCCCCGCCTGTTGCTATTCCTCCGGTAGTTGCGGCGTTTCGGCTGGCGCCATTGGGTGCGGGCGAAATTCAACTGCAGTGCTTCTCGCGGCAGTTTGTGGCCGCGCAACTTTCGCGACCGATGCAGTGACGGTTGCATTCGGACTGTAAAGATCGCGCCGATTTTCCAGCGTGCTGCATGCGCCGAACAGGAGCAGCGTCATCCAGGCGAACGCGCTTTTCACCATCGGATGCAATCAAAACGCCGCTGCGCTGTCAAGGCGGCCAGTCAATCCAAGCAAAAGAAATTGCGCGGGTCGCATCTTGCGCGAAGATTTTATTTCCGTCAGGGGCTATGGACTGAGGACTTACGAACCCCGCCAGAGCAGGAATGCAGCAACGGTAGTTTGATCCTTTTTGCCGTAGTTCTCTGGCGGACTTTTTTGCCTAACAAGTGGTCGAGATTTGCCGGTTCATGCCCCGATGAAATTGTTGAAAGTGAAAACGGCGCGCTTTCGCGTGGTGGTGGAGAAATGCGGGCGGCCCGAGGTTTACACCTTGTGGCAAAAGCCGGCCAGCGACCGCCATTTCCAATCGCTCCTAAAAAACAATCGCATCATGACAGTGAAACCGGGCCAAAGCGGCACCGATTTCGGTCTCGTCGGTTTTTCAAAAGAACGCGGCTCGCGCTATCTCGCATTCGCAAAATCGCTGAAACGATTCGAGAATAAACGCATCGTGGGAATTGATTGGACGCTTATTCGGGCCTGAAGCAATGAGCGCGAGCCTGATCGATCCGGCGCGATTTTCCGAGATCGCGCTTAACCCCGATGAGATCGCGCGTTCGTCGCGCCATCTTCTCCTGCCCGAAGTGCGACTGGAGGGTCAGCGCCGGCTCAAGGCCGCTCGAGTTTTGTGCATCGGTGCGGGTGGCCTGGGCTCGCCCGCGGCGCTTTATCTTGCTGCGGCCGGAATCGGCAAAATCGGCCTGGTCGATCCCGATGAGGTCGATCTATCCAATTTGCAGCGGCAGATTTTGCACGGAACAAAAGACATCGGGCGAAAGAAATTAGAGTCGGCGCGCGATCGATTGCGCGACATGAATCCAAATGTCGAAGTCGCGCTGCATCCGCTCCGCTTTTCGAGCGCGAACGCGCGCGAGATCGTCGAACATTATGATCTTGTCGTGGACGGCTCGGATAATTTTGCGACGCGCTATCTTTCTAACGACGTCTGCGTTTTCGCGCGCAAGCCAAACATCTACGGCTCGGTTTTTCGTTTCGATGGCCAGGCCAGCGTCTTCGCCCCGCATCTTGATGGC
>DASXNS010000211.1:0-2638 GCA_036494865.1 Chthoniobacterales bacterium
AATCTTCCCGATGCGCTCCGGCTCGGCGCGGCGATGCAGGTGGCGCAAGTCGATGGTCACACCTGGGCGATCACGACGCGCGGCTTCAATATTTCGACCGCGAACAAGATGCAGGTGTTAATGGACGGCCGCAGTCTTTACACGCCACTTTTCTCCGGGGTTTTTTGGGACGTGCAGCAGACGTTCTTGCCCGACATTGAGCAGATCGAAATTATTCGCGGCCCCGGCGCGACACTCTGGGGCGCGAACGCAGTCAACGGTGTAATTAACATTCGGAGCAAGACCGCCGAGGAAACTCAAGGATGGCTTTTTTATGGCGGGGGCGGAATCGAGGAGACCGGTTTCGCCGGATTGCGTTACGGCGGGCAAAGCGGCGATACTTTTTACCGCGCCTACATCATGCATCAGAGCCGGGATAGTCTTACGGTGGAAGGCGACGGTGATGCGGGCGACGAAACGGAAATCACCCAGGGCGGGTTCCGGATCGATTCCAAGCTGAACATGGACGACAACGTGACGCTTCAGGGCGACGCATATATCGGCCGCTTCGCCCAGCTAAACGCCGGCGACATTAAAGTCGATGGCGAAAACGTGATCGGCCGCTGGACACGGACTTTGGGCAACGATTCCAGTCTTACTTTGCAATCGTATTTCGACCGAACACACCGGCTGATTCCGAACCTATTCGAGGAACATCGCGACACCTTCGACATCGAACTCCAGCATCATTTTCGCTCCGGGCCTAACGACATCGTTTATGGCGCCGATTACCGGCTGTCGGCTGATGACATCGGCAATCTCGGGCCCCTCCTCGCTTTTATTCCCGACAATAAAATCGTGCATTTGATCAGCGTTTACGCCCAGGATGAATGGCACATCATTCCGGAAAAATTCTCGCTCACTGCCGGCTCGAAATTCGAATACAACAGTTTCAGCGGATTCGAAGTCCAACCCAGCGGGCGTTTCCTCTGGCTTCCCGCGGACGGACAAACTGTTTGGGGCGCGATCTCACGCGCGGTCCGCACCCCGACCCGGATCGATCAAAATTTGATAGCGCCTAATCCTTCCACCGGCCAGCCGGCTTTCCTGGCGCCTAATCCCGATTTTGAATCGGAGGAACTTGTCGCTTACGAGCTCGGATACCGGATCAAACCGAGCAACACTCTCTCGTTCGATCTTTCGGTTTATTACAACGACTACGACAATCTGCGCAGCGTCGAACCGCAACGACCGACCGGCATGCCGATTTTACTTGGGAACATGGCCACCGCCAGATCCTATGGCGGCACACTCGAAACGAAATGGCGAATCGCCGATTGGTGGCGCGTGGATGGAAGCGTTTCATTTTTGCACATCACCTTTGCTCGCGGCACCGGGAGCGGCGATTCAAATCCGGGCGTCAGCGAGGGAAACGATCCCAGTTGGAATTCCATTCTCCATTCCGCGATCGATCTTCCGCATCACGTCCAATTCGATTCTTATCTCCGCTATGTGAGCGCGCTGCCCGATCCGGCCACGCCGGCGTATCTCGAACTCGATTTACGAGTCGGCTGGTCGCCGATCAAAAATGTCGAGCTGGCAATCGTGGGGCGCAATCTCCTCCACGACTCGCATCCAGAATTTAGCGGCCAGCCGTTTACCTACGAAGTCGGACGCAGCGTATTCGGAACGATCAAATGGAGTTTCTAAAATTAAAAAGGAAACTCGCGGCGCCGATCATGTCTGCGCTCCTGTCCGGAACGCTCGCGGCCGCGCCATCGCAAAACGAGTACGCGCTCAAGTCGGTTTTCCTTTATAACTTCTGCCGTTTCATCGACTGGCCGGACTCGGCCTTCTCTTCCGCCAGTGAACCGCTGATCATCGGAATCGTGGGTGAAGATCCTTTCGGCTCGCTCCTCACTGAGGCCGTAGAGGGCGAAAAGTACCACGACCGGCCGATTCGCATCGATCATTATCGCGGGCCCGGGGACATCAAGCATTGTCATCTTTTATTTGTTAGCCACTCCGAAGCCGGCCGGGTCGATCAAATCCTGGCCATCGTGGCAGGCAAGAGCGTGGTCACCGTCGGAGAAACGGCGGATTTTCTTGATCATGGCGGAATGATCGCGCTGACACCGGAGCGAAATCGCGTCAGGCTTCAAATTAATTCCGGCGCGCTCCACTCGGTCGGCCTGGCCGTCAGTTCGAAGTTGCTCCGCGTGGCCGATATCAAAGGCTGATTATGTCGGTCTTCCTTCGCGATACTCCGATCAAGCGCAAGCTGATGCTGGTCATTTTATTGACGAGCAGCTTCGCGCTTTTTCTGATGGGCAGCGCGCTCATCACCTATGAGCTGGTGACGTTTCGGCGCTCGCTCGCGGTGAACATGGGCGTGCTCGCGCAAATCGTGGGCTCGAACAGCACCGCCGCTCTCGCTTTTCAGGATCCGAAGAATGCGGAGGAAATTTTGGGAGCGCTTTCGGCCGAACATCAGATTACGGCGGCCGCGATTTACGACCAGGATGGAAAAATTTTTGCGCGCTTTCCGATGACGGCGTCGCCCGCCGATTTTCCAGCGCGGCCCGGCCCGCGCGGTTACGCGTTCGAGAAATTGCATCTCGTAATGTACGAACCCATTTCGCAGGAAGGTACTCGGCTC
>DASXNS010000212.1:0-4666 GCA_036494865.1 Chthoniobacterales bacterium
GACCGCGGCGGCGATGATGAAATAAAGCCAGCCCCAGCGCCGGAAAAAAAGCGCGCACATCGTTCCGATCACCACATTGTCGGTCACGTGGCCCGAAGGAAATGAAGGCCCGGAGTTGTTGCGATCGGTTTGATCGGAATAGCGGATGGTCGGTTTCCGAAACAAAGTCATGAATTCGGGACGCGTTCGCTCCAACTGAACCATTCGCACTGTTTGCACTTGTTTCGGACGGCGGCGATCGACCGCGCTTTTCAATGTGCGAACGAGAAACTGATCCGAAATAAGGAGGGTGACGATCAAACAAAAAACAAAGGCCCGGCCCTTGAATCCCATGAAAACAAGCGCATAGACGACCAATGCGATGAGGACCGGTTTCCAGATTTCCACGTTGCTGATCGCAGCCATGAACAAGTCGAGCGCGGGACTCGTCCACCGCTGGTTGATGAGATGAAAAATGCCTTGATCCATGGTGCGGCAGCCGGCGCAAAATCGGCGGGGCACGATACGGAGCAACCTCGGCGGAAACAAGGGGAGAAGCGTGCAAGTGGGTGGCGGCGAAGCGCGATCTGGGCCTGCGCGATTTTTGCTTTCGGCTCGCTGGGAGTGTCAGCGCCGGTGCCCTCCGCCAAAGAAATTTTGGAGCAGGTGCGAATGCAACAGGCGCAGCAGCAAATCGATTTGGAGGGACAACTGCGCGAAAGCGAGAAGGTGGTTCCGTTTCGTCTCACCCAAACCGGACCGGTGATTCGTTACTCGTTTTCGAATCCGGACGAAGCTTTGCAATTACGACTGGGCGAAAATGATTCCCGGTTGGAAGAAGTAACGCGCGACGGCGTGGAGAAAATTGCGCCGGCCCAGTTCGACCGAAAAGTGCGCGGCACCGGCGTGAGTTACGAGGACTTGGCGCTGAAATTCCTTTACTGGCCAAACGCGCGCGTGACCGGCGACGATTCGATCCGCACCCGCAATTGTTGGAAGCTCGAGTTGAAAGCGCCGTCGCGCCAATCGCAATATTCCAACGTTTTTCTCTGGGTGGACAAGAACGGCGGCGCCCTCATGCGAATGGAAGGCTATGATTGGAGCGGTCGCCTCGCCAAGCGCTTCGAGGTCGTCTCCGCGCAAAAGATCGAAGGCCGCTGGTTCCTGAAACAAATGCGGATCGAAGAGCTGCAGCCCGGTACCGGAAAAGTGCAGACGCGGACGTATCTCGAAATCAAAAGATAGAGCGCGCTATTTCCCATTTTGGCCGCTGGCATTTCTTAATCGGATGAAGTAACTATCCGCCTTCCATGCACCGCTTCCGTTTCTCGATCTTCGTCCTTCTTGCCGGATTATCCTTTTCTGCCGTCGCGCAAAACACACCGCCGATCGTTACCAATCAAATCGGAGATTTCTCCGAGTACGCGGGTGCGTCCCCGCGGGTGATCGACCTAACGAGTTATTTCACCGATCCGGATGTCAGCGCCGCCGTGAGAATGACGACAGTGCTGGGAGATATCGACATCGGGCTCTTCGGAAAGCAAACGCCGATCACCGTGGCGAACTTCCTTCAGTACATCGATCAAGGAAAATATTTCATCGTCGATCCAACGACGAATCAAGTCGCGCCGAGTATCATTCATCGATCGCTGCCCGGATTCGTCATTCAAGGCGGCGGCTTCCTCGGAACGGTCGATCCTAATAATCCCAACAATGTGCAACTGACGCAAGTGGCGACTCTTCCTAAAATTCAAAATGAACCGGGCATCTCAAACAAGCGCGGCACAGTCGCGATGGCCAAATTGCCTAACGACCCAAACAGCGCGACCAGTCAATGGTTCATTAATCTGGCCGATAACGGCGGCGGGCCGAACAATCTCGACACTCAGGACGGCGGCTTCACGGTTTTCGGGCGGGTCGTCGGCAATGGAATGACGACCGCGGATGCGATTGCCGCAGTGCCGCGTTACAATTTTGGTTCGCCCTTGGATTCGATGCCGCTGCGCGATTATGATCCCTCCGGTCCAGTGAAGGTCCCGAACCTGATCTCCGTGCCGGCCTTCGCGCACATTTCACCACTCAATTTTTCTGCGGCAAGCGACAACCCAAATGTCTGCGGCGTCGCGGTCAGCGGAACGGAATTGCTGGTCGGCGGCGGGCAGGTCGGCACTGCGCATATCACCGTCACGGCTACCGATCTCGATGGCGCCTCCGTTTCGCAAAACTTCACGGTCACCGTCCTGAGCGCTCCCGGACGTCTCGTCCAACTCTCGACTCGAATGCAGGTCGGCACCGGCGACAATGCGCTTATCGGCGGATTCATCATCCGCGGCGATTCGCCGAAGCGGCTCATGATTCGCGGGATCGGCCCGTCCACTGGATTGGCGGGCGCGCTGGCTGATCCGGTTCTGGAATTACATGACAACACCGGCGCTGTCATCGCGAGTAATGACAACTGGGGAGACGCCGCCAACAAACAGGAGATGATCAATACTGGCATCGCGCCGACTTCGCCTAACGAGTCGGCGATTTTAATGACGGTCCCATCCGATCCGAACAACGCTTCTTACACGGCAATCGTTCGAGGCGCGAACAACTCCACCGGGATTGGTCTGATCGAAGTTTACGATCTCGATAGCGGGCCGGGCTCGACGCTGCTCAATATTTCCACCCGCGGCCGGGTCGATCTCGATCCGAATATTTTAATCGGCGGATTTTTTCTTGGCGGCAGCGACTCGAAGCGAGTGCTGGTGCGTGCGATCGGGCCTTCGCTCGCTGCCGCGCATATTGCATCGCCGCTGTCCGATCCGACTCTGGAGCTTCACGATGGCCAGGGCGCGTTGATCGAATCGAACGATGATTGGGGATCGAGTCCGGAGCAATCAGATATCCAGGCGAGTGGGCTGGCGCCGACGAACGCGAAGGAATCGGCAGTGCTCAGAACGCTAGCCGCCGGAGCATACACCGCCGTGATGCGAGGCATGAATAACGCGACTGGCATCGGCTCGATCGAAATTTATCAGCTGCCGTAACGCGGAATTGCCGCACGGCACCCAAGCGACCCGCAACCCATCGCGGTGAGCTACGATGATGTTTCTTCCTGCGCGCCTCGGACGATCTGCGCGAAACTGCGCGGCTCCAGGCTGGCTCCGCCCACGAGCGCGCCATCGATGTCTGCTTGGGACATCAAAGTGCGCGCATTATCCGGCTTCACGCTGCCACCGTACTGAATCCGAATTCTTTCCGCTGTCGCTCCGTCGGAAATTTCCCCGAGCGTATGCCGAATAAATGCGTGCGCCTCCTGCGCTTGATCCGCAGTCGCGGTCTTGCCGGTGCCGATGGCCCAGACCGGTTCGTAGGCGATCACGGTTTCGTGCAATTCTTTCGGCCCCAGCCCGGCAAGACTTCCACGCAGTTGCAATCCCAGAATTTTTTCCACGCTGCCGCGTTCGCGCTGCTGGAGCGTTTCGCCCACGCAAACGATCGGGCGCAACATCGCTTCATGGGCAGCGTGCACTTTGCGATTCACGATTTCATCGGTCTCGCCGAAAAGAGTGCGCCGCTCGCTGTGCCCGAGCACAACATAACGAACAAAAAGATCGCGAAGCATGGCGGGACTGATCTCGCCGGTGAACGCTCCGGCGCGTTCCCAATGCATGTTTTGCGCGCCGACTTTGATGTTCTGCGCGTGGCCGAGCGCTTCGTTCACCGCCGCGATCGCCGTGAACGGAGGCACGATTACGATTTCCACTTCGGATGAATCGCCGATCTCGAGGAGAAACGTGGCCACGAAGGCAGCAGCCTCGCTTTGAGTCATGTTCATTTTCCAATTCGCGGCGATGATTTTTTTTCGCATGGGAAATTCAGTTCAGAACTGGAAATAGATAAAGGGCGTGTAGTGCGGCGGGATAAATAAGAGCACGAGAGCAAAGGCGCAACCGTATCCGGCGGCGAACACCGAAGCCGGCGGCCGCCGCCACCACGTCGAAAAAGTTCCGCGCGAATTCAGCCAGTGGATCAGCGCGAGCGCCGCGACAATTAGCAACATCCACGCGCCAAGATCCTGCCTCCCGCTACTGGGCAGGAACAAAAAGCTGCGCAACGCGGGAGCGGCATGCGGCAGATCAACCGCGCGGAAAAATATCCAGGCGAAGCAAACCCAGTAGATCGTCAGCGCCCATGCGAACCAACCCGAAACCGATCGCGGCCCTCTCGGCGGACGATGCTTCTCCATATCTCTGATATCTGGCAGAACGTTTCGCCGGTGACTCCACGCGCGATGGACGACCAACGCGATCCCGTGCAATCCGCCCCAGATCACGAACGTCCACGCACCGCCGTGCCAGAGGCCGCCGAGCAACATCGTGATCATGATGTTGCGATACACAAACCAGGTAGGCCCGCGATTTCCCCTGAGCGGAATGTAGAGATAATCGCGCAGCCAGCTCGAGAGACTGATGTGCCAGCGGTGCCAGAAGTCGGAGATGTTCGCGGCGAAATAGGGGAAGCGAAAGTTGACCGGCAGTTGATAGCCGAGCAATCCCGCCGTCGCGATCGCCATGTCGGTGTAGCCAGAGAAGTCGCAATAAATTTGGATGGCGTAGAAGAGGACGGCGACCCACGCGCTCATCGTCGTGAAATTCCACGGGGCGGCGAAATATTGATCGACGAACGGCGCGACCGAGTC
>DASXNS010000213.1:0-7314 GCA_036494865.1 Chthoniobacterales bacterium
ACATCGCGCGGGAATCGTTCGGCGACTGCGATCAGGTTCGGCGATGGCGCAGGGAAAAAAACCGGTCGCACCTCTTTGCGAAGAGACATCACATAGGTCGGTTGTCGCGCCGCATCGCACGCCTCGATCCCGCCCGTTGCCGCATCGGAGGAGAGCTGGTCCATTAACGAAGCAGCGTGATCTTGTCGCGAGAGCCAATCTTTTTTCAGCAACGCCGCCGCGCGAAAAACAGCGCCCTGATTTTTCCATAACAGTTCGCATTCCGGCGGTGGAGCCGAATCGATCAGCAGAGTTGTCGCGGATTGCTCCGCCATCGCTTTCAACAATCGCGCGTCATAATAAAATCCGGCCGAGACAATGAGAACGCGATCGGCGCCGGCCGCGACTTCACTCACGCGCACGGCATTCGCAGTCAGCGGCCGAAAAGTGACCACCACTTTCGCGCGCGCCCAGGAATGCTTCGCCAAATGGGCGGCGATTTCATCCGGAGAATTCGAGAGAATGACGGCCTCGCGGAAGCCAAGTCGCTCCACGACTCGAAGGAGCCGTTCCAAAAGTGAAATGCCGAAAAGAACGCAGAGTGCGTCAGGAACATCAGCGAGAATGACTAATTGCGGACGCGATGATTTCATGAAACAACGGCGAAGAAGCAAAAAGGTTTCACTGCCGTTGCGACCGAAGCTACCTTAAAATTCATGAACCCCGAAGTTTCGCTCAGCTGCGAAGGCATCGAGCGTTTTCTCGGCGAGGAAGATTCGCGCGTGCATGCGTTGCGCGGCGTGTCGCTTCAACTCGAGCGCGGGACTGTCCACGCTGTCGTCGGCCCGTCCGGCTGCGGCAAAAGCACTTTGCTTTATATTCTGGGATTGCTCGATCAGGCCGATCGCGGCTGGGTCACGATCGAGAACGAGGCGGTTTCCCATCTGGTCGACGACGCTCTCGCGAAAAAGCGAAATGAGCTTCTCGGATTTATTTTCCAATTTCATTTTCTCCTCGAAGATTTCACCGCGCAGGAAAACGTGATGATACCAATGCGGCGGCTGGCCGCGTTGAGCGAACCGGAAATGCAGGAACGCTCCGCGCAATTGCTCGATGCGGTCGGACTCGGCAATAAATTGAAGCGACCCAGCCGTCATCTCTCCGGCGGAGAACAGCAGCGGGTCGCGGTGGCTCGCGCGCTGGCTAATAATCCGAGCGTGATTCTCGCCGACGAACCGACCGGAAATCTCGATAGCGCCAATTCCCGGCGCGCCTTCGAGTTGCTGCAAAGAATAGTGCAGGAGGAACAAAAAGCTTTGCTGCTGGTGACGCACAATCCTGAAATCGCTGAGGCGTGCGATTGGATTCACGAGATGCAGGATGGATTGATCGTGGGAAGTCATTCGCGCGGCCACCGATGACCACTTCTCAAACGACTTTTCCTCCCGAAACTTCGGCGCCGGATCTTAAGTCGAGCGCTCCGCTCGACCACAGCGCGGAACTGAAACGCGGCGCGTTCACCAATCTCATTGCCACACTCGTCTCAAATTTCCGCGGCATCTTCACTTTCCTCGTGGCCCGGCTCCTTGGCCCGGCCGCACTCGGCGTTTTCTCAGTCGCATGGGCGACGACCGATCTTCTGAGCAAGATCGGCATCTTCGGGCTCGACGAAGCGATCACCGCCTTCATTGCCCGGGCCGAAGCGGCTGGCGATCGCGCTCGCAGCCGCGCGCTTTTTCGCCTCGCCGTTTTCTTCGGCTTGATCCAATCCGCAATTCTCGCGGGAATTTTGATCGCACTCGTCAGCTTCTTCGGCCAGCGGCTTGGGCTTGATTCGCAAATGGTGGCGGCGCTTTCGGTCATGTTTTGCGCGATGCCGGTGATCGCTCTCTATCGCATCAACACTGCTGTGTCGCGCGGCATGAAAGTGATGAGGCACGATATTTTCTCGCGCGGCATCACCGAAACAATCGTGACCACGCTCGCGTTTCTCGCGGCGCTCTGGCTTGGATTGAAAAGATTTGCGCCTGAACTCGCGGTCATCGTCGGCATGGGAGCATCAGGGACCGTCGCCTTGCTTCTCGCGAGATCGCTCTTTCGCTCCGCGCCGCCGCGGCCACCGGCTCTCTCTTATCGCGCGGAAGCCCGTCGCCTGCTCGCTTACGCGGCACCTATCAGCGCGTATGATTTGCTCAACGCCGTCATCGTTCGACTCGACGTTGTCATGCTCGGATGTTTTGTCGGACGCGCGCCCGGAGTCACGCTCACCACGCTCGGCATTTACGGCGCGGCGGTCGAAGTGGCGAGCGGCCTCCGCAAAATCAACCAGGCCTTCAATCCGATCTTCGCACCAGTCGTGGCCGGCTTGACCGTTGATGGCGATCAAGAGCACGCCGCGGTGGCGTTTTCTCGCGTCTCACAATGGATGCTCTGGATTCTCTTGCCGATCGTAGCAGTGATGGTGTTCGCCGGCTCCCTCATCCTCGCGATTTATGGCCCTGCCTTTCGTCAAGGAGGGATCTGGCTCGGCATCGTGGCGATCGCTTGCGCGACGAATGCTTTCGTTAGTCTGGCCGAGACCGTGATCATGGTTCAGAAGCCGCGATTAAATTTGTTAAACTCGATCATCACCTGCGTCGTCGCGCTCACCGCGAATCTCTGGCTGATCAACCGGTTCGGCGCGACCGGCGCCGCCTTCGGCATCCTGCTCCCGTACGTCCTGCAAGGAATCCTTCGTTATCGGGCGTTGCGAATGGTTTTCCGCTGGCAGAATCCGTGGGGCGATGTTGGGCGACCGTTGCTGGCTGCGGTAATCGCAGGGGTTCCCGCAGTTGTTTGCCGGTTCTTGATCGAAGGAACAATCGGGCAGGTTATTGCCGCGCTCGTGTTCCTGTTGATTTACGGAGCGACCTTGCTGCACCATCGACGGGCCGTGATGAGAACTTCATGAAGCAGATATTCCTAACAGGCGCGAGCGCTGGGATCGGGCTGGCAACAGCGAGATTGCTCTCGGAGCGCGGTGACGAAGTTTGGGGAACATCGCGCGACATCAGTCGATTGGCCTCGTTCCCACACTTCCACCCGGTTCGTCTCGAACTCGGCGACAACGTCTCGCTACGCGAGAGTTTCAACGCCGCGCTCGCTGAAGCTGGCCACTTCGACGCCGTCATTAATAACGCCGGTGACATTGCGTATTTCGGACCCATGGAATCTCTTCCGCCGGAGACGCTGCGGGCCCAATTTCAAACCCTCGTTTTCGCGCACGTTGAACTTTACCAACTCGCTCTCGCCGCGATGCGAAAACAGGGCAGCGGACGAATCATCAACGTCACGTCCTTGGCGGCACGGTTGCCGGTTCCATTCCAGGGTCCATATAACGCCGCGAAAGCTGCCATGGCTTCCCTGACCATGTCGATGCAAATGGAACTCGAAGGATCAGCCATTCGCATCATCGATCTTCAGCCCGGCGATATCGGCGACACCAGACTGCACGACGCAATTCCAAAAATCGCCGCGGACGAAAAGGAACGCACCTCAGGAATGGAGCGCGTCTGGCGCGTAGCTGATCGGAACATTAATGCCGCGCCAGGCCCGGAGGTAGTCGCGCGCAGCATCGTGAAATTGATCGACGCGAAGAATCCGCCGCCGCGCGTAACCGTGGGGCATCCCTTTGAGGCGATCATCGCCCCGCTCATCTTCCGCTTTCTGCCCCAGCGTGTCCGGGTTTGGGGTTTGAAATTTTATTACGGCTTGCCGCATTGAAGATCAGCGACGCGGTCATTCTCATGGCAGGAACCGGATCGCGCTTGCGCGGCTCGGCGGAGACAATCGCCAAGCCCCTCATTCCAATCGGAGGCCGGCCCCTGATTTCCTACGCGATCGATTCGTTCGAGAGAGCCGGCGTGGAAAATATTTTCTCCGTCGTCGGGCCGAACGGTGAAGAACTGGCCGCGGCCGTCGCGCCCCTGCTCCCCGATTGGAAGAATTTCCAGCCGATTCCGAATCCGAATTGGCAAAAACAGAATGGCGTTTCGCTTTTGACCGCCGCGGGAAAAATCCAGGCGCCGTTTTTTCTGGCGATGGGCGATCATCTTTTCCAGGCCACCATTCTCGACTCGCTGCTCGCCTGCGTTGATCACTCGCGGCTCAATCTCGCCGTCGACAAAAAGATCGCGTCCATTTTCGATTTGGACGACGCGATGAAAGTCCGGGCGGAGGGCGATCGCATCGTCGCGATCGGCAAAAAAATCGACGACTACAACGCGATCGACACCGGGATCTTTATCTGTCCAGAAACCATCTTCGAATATCTGCGCCGCGTTTTGAAAAACGACGATTGCGCGCTGGCCGATGGCGTTCGGCTCATGGCCGAAGAAGGCAACGTGCTCGCGATCGATATCGGCGACGCGTGGTGGCAGGACGTCGATACACCGGAAATGCTGGCGCGCGCAGAACAGGAGATTGCACGCCTGGGTGGATCGCGCGCTCCGTCGCGCGATGTTAATTAGACGCGGCTTTGCCGCCATTCTTATCATCGAGCGACGGAGCCCTCGATCCACCTTTCACTGCGAGCGCCAAAGTTATCGCAGTAACTGCCAACAGCAGATGCAGGACGAGCGCCGGAATTCCGATGAGCGCGAGCAGGACGAAGAAAAGGACAGCGACATCACGCTTGGTTAGCTGGATGAGGAGCGAGGCGAATCTTTCCCCGAAAGCGAGAAGTCCCGAGCGTGCGACGAGCTCGCGATGGCGGGGATACAATGTTCCGCCTAACGAATCGCGATCTGACTCCACCAACACGGCCGGCGTTCGCGAAGCGAGATACCATTCGTTAACGATGATCAGAGTCGCGGTCAGAATTCCCTCGATCCAGTAGAATCGGGCTTGTCGCGAAAGTCCGACGCCGAGGCCGAGCACGAGAAAGACGTTGCTTAGGACGTCAAAAAAATCATCGAGTCGCCGGCCGCGATCGCTCTCCATAAATTTTGCCCGGGCAATCTCGCCGTCGCAGCCATCGAGAACGCTGAAGATGTGAAACAAAATGAGGCCCCAAAAAAACGACCAGTAGCTTCCGCGGGTGAGGACAAACGCCGCGATGACGGGGATCGGAGAGATTAGCCAGGTCCATCCATTTGGTGTCGCTGGAAACCGAAGAAGAAGCCGGGTGATCGACCGCGATATCGGGCGATTCAAATAGCGCGAGACAAAACCGTCTTGCGATTTGTCGCTGTTGCGAAGGAACTCCTTTTCAATCCGATCAATCTCATTGCCGTCCGTGATGTATTCCCACGCTCCTGTTCGCACGGGCGGGACGGGCTGTGCTGACTCCCACGACGGCGGCGGCGCGGTTGGCGCACGCTGGCTTTCGATCAGTTGTCCGATCGCTTTGCGGTAGAGAAAGAGCCGCGTGCTCAGGACGAGATCATAAGGCTGTCCGTCGAGACCGCCGGAAAAGGCGAGGTGCGTCAATCGCGGGCTGGCCGGAATCCAGCGCTGGGATTGATCGAGCTGGGGCCGCCAGAAAATGCAAACGAGCACCGGCGAGGTTTCCCCATTGGCGACGGCGACCTCATGGATCGAAAGCGCGATCCGATCGAGCTGGCGCAAACCCGCGACCATCCAATCCGCGGATTCATCCGCCAGAATCAGGACGCGGCGCAGGTTCATGCCGTCGCGGCGAGGCTGCGCCGGAAAATCCGATACGTCTTGTATTTCTCGGCGCCGATCGCTTTGAGAAACCGGTTCATCATCCGGTTGTTTTCCAGGATCAGGCTGCACTCGCCCACGAAACCTCTCTTGATCACCGCTTCCTCAATGATTCGCAAGACCAGCATTTCCGCGACGCCGTGGCGCCGATGTTCCGGAACCACGCCCATTGCGACCAGGCGCACCGTATTGATGCGGCTCTTGTAGTAGAGCAGTTTGGCCAGACCGATCGGCAACCCAAAAGTCGTCAGGCGACCATTGATCTTTTTCAACGCGACGTTGATGTCGGGCACGCACAGAATGAATCCGACCGGTTTACCTTTGATTTCCGCCACCCAAACGAAGTCAGAGAGGAGGATCGGCTTCAGCTCGTGGGTCATGTGTTCGAATTCCTTCTCGGTGAATTGCGCGAAGCCCCAATTGTTTCGCCACGCCTGATCATAAATCCTGAGGAGTTTCCGGGCTTCCCCAGCGAGATCGCGCAGATTTCCCCGACGCAGCGTGATCTCGCGCCGTTTCTCCAGCGCGCTCGCCAGTCGGCGCAGCCGTTTCGCGGCCTCAGTGGGATTTGCAAACCACCAGGCATAAAGATCGATCTCTTTCTCGAACCCGGAGCGTTCGATCAGCCCGCGGTAATAGGCAGGATTGTGTGCCGTCAAAAATGTCGGTGGAAATTCAAACCCTTCAATGAGCACGCCGCAGAGATAAAAGATCGAATAATCAATCGGCCCGATGATCTGATCGCGACCCAGATCGCGCAGCCAGCCGGCCGCGGCGTCGAACAACGCGTTCGCGACTTCCTGGTCGTCAATCGACTCGAACATCCCAAAAAAGCCGACATTCAATTGCTGAAGGTCGTTGTACTTCGGATCGTCGCTCGCCATGATTCGGCCGGCGATTTCGCCTTCGCGCCAGGCGAGAAACAGGGCCGCATCACCGTGCTCGTAAAACGGATGCTTTTTGCGATCGAGAAATTCTTTACGCTCGAGCAAAAGCGGCGGCACCCATGCCGGATCGCTCGCATAAATGCGCCAGGGAAATTTAACAAAGGCATCGCGTTCCGCGCTCGAACGGACCTGAGTGATTTCGATTCTGGACACGACGCATTGATTTCACCGGGAGCGGCGCGGTGTGCAAGACCGAACTGGCATTGCAGCAGTCTGGAAACCGAGTAATAGCATCCGCCTTGTGAATTTTCGGGACGGCCAATCTGCTTTTGTCGGGAGCCTCGCTTTCAAAGCCGTTGAGATCGAGGAGCTGGCCGACATCTTTTTTTTCCGGCCCTGCGGCTGGATCATCGCCCTGGGTGCACGCACCATCGGGATCACGCCGACGCAGCTCAGTATCGCCCGCGCGCTGACTGGCATCGCCGGCGGCGCTTTGCTCTACGACGAAAGCCCCGGCCTGCTTTCGTTCACGCTCCTCATTCTTTCCGAGATCATCGACTCCGCCGATGGGCAACTCGCGCGCATGACCGGCAATTTCACGGAGATCGGTCGAGTGATGGACGGCGTCAGTGACTACCTCGCCCACGGCGCTATCTACATTGCGATCGCGGCGGGCATCATCCATCGCGGTGGCAGTAGCTCCATTCTTGTCTGGATGCTGCTAGCCGGCATATCGAACGCG
>DASXNS010000214.1:0-6085 GCA_036494865.1 Chthoniobacterales bacterium
TCATGGTGGCGGGGGAAGCGATGCTCATGGTGGCGTTATTCGAATTTCTCTGGGAGCGATTCGCGCCGCGCTGGGCACCGCAGGTCTTCGCGCGCCATCCGCGCTTGATCGGCGATCCGGCCTCATGAGCAACACGCGCGCGGTTTGGTTTTTTGTCCTCGGCCTCACCGCAATCAGGTTCACCCTGCTGCGCACGACCGATCTCGAGTTCGATGAAGCGCATTATTGGATGTGGTCGGAGCGTCTCGCGCCGGCTTATTTCAGCAAAGGCCCGGGGATCGCGTTCCTAATTCGCGCCGGCACTGCGCTATTCGGTGAAAACGAATTCGGAGTGCGTTTCTGGAGTCCAATTCTAGGCGCGGGCACCAGTCTGCTTCTTTATTATTTCACGAGGCATCTCTTTAACCCGATCGCTGCCTTCTGGGCCGTCGTCGCCCTCAACGCTCTGCCGCTTTTTCACGTCGGCAATCTTCTGATGACGATTGACCCGCTCTCGATCTTTTTCTGGGCCGCGGCCATGTTCGCGTTTTGGCTCGCCCTTGAGCGCACTCCGAATTTTTCCTGGTTCTGGCCGCTGACCGGTTTGCTGGTCGGTCTCGGATTTCTTTGCAAATACACAAACGCCCTTGAGATCGTCTCGATCGTGATAGTGCTCGCGCTCGTCCCGCGTTTCCGCCGCGAATTTAAGCGGCGCGGTTTCTATTTTCTCCTGGGTGTGTTCGTGCTCTGCGCGCTCCCCCCGATTATTTGGAACAGCCAACACGCCTGGATCACGCTCGCGCATTTGCGGGCGCGCGGAAGTCTGGATGAATCAGCCGGGTTTCATCCGCTCGAGCTTCTCGGATTTCTCGGCGCGCATTTTTTCTTTTTCTCGCCCCTCCTTTTTTTCGCCATTGTCTGGGCAACGATCGCGAATTGGCGCCGGGCGCGGCAGCAATTCAAAGTTTTGTATCTCGTTTGGTTCGGGCTGCCGGTCTTTCTTTTTTATCTGCTCCTGTCCTGCAACAAACAGGCGGCGCCAAACTGGGACGTGCTCGCCTTCGTTAGTCTCGGCGTGCTTGCGGTCGCCTATTGGCAGGAGCGGCTCGCGACGAGCGGGCCGGCCCGAAAATTCCTCACCATCGCCATTTTGCTTGGCGTCGGCATGAGCATGATCGCGCTCGACACCGATCTTCTGCGGACGATGCACCTTCCGATTCGCCGCCACGATCCGGCTGATCGGATGCGCGGATGGAAATTCGCCGCGCGCGCCGTGGAAAAATTGCGCGCCGATCTCGAAGCCGAACTTGGCCAGCGTCTCTTTGTCATCGCCGATCAACGCGACCGCGCTTCGGAGCTCTCATTTTATTTCCGCGACAAAAGCACGGAAGGCCCGCGTCATCCGCCCGTTTACATCGTCGAGTCGCAAGACATCGTGAACCAATTCTCTTTCTGGCCGCGCTACGATCAATTCGAGGAAGCTCCGGCGGGTGGGTCGCGTCCCGACGGCGAAGTTTACACTGAGGAAGGCGGAGTCAATCTGTTCGCGGGCCGCAGCGCGCTTTATGTGCAAAGCAGCGCGACCGACCAAGTGCCGCACAATATTCGGGCCGCATTTCAATCCACCAATAAAATCGCGACAATTGAAGTTCGCCGATTCGGCCTTCCCATTCGTCAGTGGCAGGTTTTTATCTGCCGGAATTACCGGACGCTGGCGTTATGACGGAGGCAACCGGTTCGCCCGCGATTTCCGTCGTAGTGCCGCTCTTTAATGAAGAAGATAACGTTCCGATTTTGCAGGCTGAGCTCGCTGCTGCGCTCAGCGGCCGCGATTACGAAATAATTTTCGTGGATGACGGCTCAACCGATCGCACTGCGGAACGAGTCGCGATCGGACCGCGCGTTCGCCTTCTGCGCTTTGAAAAAAACAGCGGACAAAGCGCCGCGTTGTTTGCCGGTTTGCAAAATTCACTGGGCGCCACTGTTCTCCTTATCGATGGAGATCTGCAAAACGATCCCGCGGACAGTCCGAAGCTGCTCGCCGAAATCAAAAGCGGCGCCGATCTCGTCTGTGGTTATCGAGCCGAACGCAAAGACACGTTTGGAAAACGCCTAACGAGTCGGATCGCAAATTTTGTCCGGAGCCGATTCACCAAGGACGGTGTGCGCGACACCGGCTGCACTTTGAAAGCCATGCGCCGCGATTGCATCGGCGCGCTGTTTCCCTTCAAAGGAATGCATCGTTTTATTCCCGCGCTGGTGAAGGCGGCGGGCTATCGCTTGGTCGAGATTCCGGTGAATCATCGCCCGCGAAAGTACGGCCAAAGCAAATACGGTCTCGGCAATCGCGCTCTTCGCGCCACCATCGACATGTTCGGTGTCCGCTGGCTTCTCGCCCGCCGGCTCAATTACAAAATGCGCCGCTTGTAAAGGACATTAACGGACGCTCAGACGAGCGATTGATTGCCCCAAATCACGCTTGTCATCGGATGCGCTCACGATAAGCTTTCGCTCCCAATCGGGAATCTCGCATGTCCTTGGCCAGCCTACTTTCTGCCGAGCAAATCATCCCGGAGATGAAAGCGACAGAACGCTGGCCCGCAATCGTTGAGTTGATCGATCTGCTCGTCAGCCTCGGGAAAATCAAGAGCGCGGATCGCGACAGCATTCTGGCTTCGTTGAAGCAGCGCGAGGAGACGATGAGCACCGGCATCGGTTTCGGCATCGCCATTCCGCATGCATCGTCGGATCGGATCGAAGAAGTGGTTGCTTCATTTGGTCGCTCCTCCCAAGGGATCGAATTCGACGCGCTCGATAATGCGCCGGTGAAATTCGTTGTCCTTTTTATCGTCCCGAAGAATCAATTTCAAACCCATCTCCGCACGCTCGCTTCGATCGCGAAATTTTTAAACGACCGCAGCGTTCGCGAAAGTCTCGGCAGCGCTTCTTCAGCTGACGACATTCTGGCGATCTTTCGCGAGCGCGCCCAAAAGTAGAAGCAAGGGGGTCTGATGGAAACGTTTCAGGCGCTCCTCGCGCGGAAACTGGCGGAAGCGCTCGTTGCCGCCGATCTTCCTGCGGCCGGTGGAATAGAGCCTGCGACCGATCCGCGCTTCGGCGATTATCAAAGCAACGCGGCGCTCGTTCTTGCTAAGCAGCGCGGGGAAAATCCGCGCGCGCTCGCGCAACGGATCGTGGATCATCTCGCCGTCGAAGAATGGTGCGAGTCGCCGGAGATTGCGGGCGCGGGTTTCATCAACTTTCGCCTTAAAGTTGAAACGATTGCGGCGCGGACGGCGGAGCTGCTGCGCGACGAACGGCTCGGGGTGGAGAAAGCGGCAAGCTCAAAACGGATCGTGATCGATTTTGGTTCGCCCAACGTCGCGAAGCCGATGCACGTCGGTCACATTCGCAGCACAGTTCTTGGCGACGCACTCGCGCGGATCGCTTCATTCCTGGGCCACGATGTAATCCGCGATAATCACATCGGCGATTGGGGCACTCAATTCGGGATGGTGATTTACGGCTGGAAGAATTTTCTCGATCGCGCCGCGCTCGCGCAGGATCCGATCGCCGAGCTGGTCCGCATTTACAAGGAAGCAAATAATCGCGCCATCGCCGATCCCGCCATTCGCGAAGCGTGCCGGGCCGAGCTGGTAAAATTGCAGGCGGGCGATCCGGACAATTTCGGCATTTGGAAAGAATGCGTCACGCTTTCGCTCCGCGAATTTGAGGCAGCTTACCAGTTGCTCGATGTCCATTATGACATGCAGCGCGGCGAGAGTTTTTACAACGATCGCCTCGCCGGAGTGGTGGAGCGCTTGCTCAAATCGGAAATCGCGGAAATCAGCGAAGGCGCGGTCTGCGTTTTCTTCCGCGAAATTCCCGACCTGGCGGACAAGCCATGTATTATTCGAAAACGCGATGGCGGATACAACTATGCGACGACCGACGTGGCCACGGTTGATTATCGCATCCAGGATTTGAAGGCGGACACGATCTGGATCGTGACCGGCGCACCGCAGCAATTGCATTTCCAGCAGATATTCGAGATCGCGCGCCGTGAAGGTTACGGGGCGGATTTTCAGCACATCACCCACGGAAGCATTCTGGGCGACGACCGGAAACTGATGAAGACGCGCTCGGGCGAAAATGTCGCGCTGCGCGATGTGCTCGATGAAGCGGTCGTTCGCGCCCGAAAAATTGTGGACGAAAAGAATCCGGAATTGCCGGAGTCGGACCGCGCAGAAATTGCGAAGATCATCGGAATCGGCGCGGTCAAATATGCGGACCTCTCGCAATACCGGATGACCGATTACATTTTTTCCTGGGATCGAATGCTTTCGTTTCAGGGAAACACAGCGCCGTATTTGCAAAATGCTTATGTGCGCGTCCGTTCGATTTTTCGGAAGGCGGGCGAAGCGTTCGTGCCGCCGGCTGCGATCGTCCTCGCGGCGCCGGAAGAGAAAAATCTCGCGACACGACTTTGCCAGTTCGGCGAAATCGTGCCGACGGTATTGAGAGATTTCCGTCCGAACCTTCTCGCTAATTACCTTTTCGAGTTGGCGAACAGCTTCCACGGATTTTACGAAGCATGCTCCGTTTTGAAATCGGAAGAACCGGCGCGCAGCTCGCGCCTGGCGCTCTGCGAATTAACCGCGCGCATCCTGCGCCACGGTCTGAAACTTCTCGGGATCGACGCGCCCGAGAAAATGTGACTGGAAAATTTTAGCTCACTTCTTTGTCTCTTCCGCGGCCGCGGTGGCCAGGAGCTCGCGCACTTCGTCATCGCTGGTCTGGGAAAAATCTTGGTAAAATTGTCCGACGCCATAAAACGGCTCGGGCGTGATGACGCAGACGATCTCATCCGCTTCCTCACCCAATTCGGCGCACGTCTCCCGCGAAGCGACCGGCACGCCGATCACGCATCGCGCGATTCCAAATTGGCGGAGCGCCATGGCCGCGGCGCGCATCGACGCGCCCGTCGCCAAACCATCGTCCACCAGGATCACGGTTTCCCCGCGCAAATTACGCGGCGCGCGTCCATCGCGATATTCGAGCGCGCGCCGGTCGAGCTCGCGCGTTTCCTTCTCGGTCGCGTAATCGAGCATTTGGTCCGCATCGGGTAATTGCGCGACTACATTTTTATTCAGCACCCGCACACCGCCCGCCGCGATCGCACCCATCGCGAGCTCCTCGTAACCGGGCACGCCCAATTTGCGCACGATAAAAACATCCAGCGGCGCATGCAGCTCTTTTGCCACTTCATAGCCGACCGGCACTCCGCCGCGTGGCAACGCCAGCACGACCACGTCGTCGCGTCCCGCGTATTGGCGCAGCTGCATCGCCAGCGCGCGTCCCGCATCGCGTCGATCGCTAAAATGCGGCTCCGATTTTTGGAAAGATCCGAACATGATCGCGATCCTGCATTATCGGCCGCGCATCTCTCATTGCACGCGTTTCGAGTGAGCGGTTGCTGAGTTGCAGAAGGCCCGCGCTAATATTTGTCATTGCGCACACGCCATGGCGGAATCTCTTTCTGTTTCGCTGAGCAGACAATGAAACATCCGCGGATTCCGATCTCGACTTACCGGCTGCAATTCAACCGCCAGTTCACTTTCGCGCAGGCGCGCGAGATCGTGCCGTATCTCGATGCGCTCGGGATCAGCGATTGCTATGCATCGCCCTATTTTCAAGCGCGGGCGGAAAGTCTGCACGGTTACGACATCACCGATCACAACAAATTGAATGCGGCGATCGGTTCGCGCGCGGACTACGACGCCTGGGTCGCGGAGTTGCATCGCCACGGAATGGGACAGCTGCTCGATTTCGTGCCAAACCACATGGGCATCGGCGAGGCGCTCAATGAATGGTGGAGCGATGTTTTGGAAAACGGCCCGAGCTCCATCTACGCGCCTTATTTCGACATCGAATGGCATCCGCTCAAAGCCGATCTTCAGGACAAAGTGCTTCTGCCCATCCTGGGAGATCAATATGGACGCGTCCTCGAGCGCGGTGAGCTGAAACTGCGTTTCGAAGCCGGAGTTTTTTTTCTCTGTTATTACGAACACGAACTTCCGATCGCGCCCGGAACTTATCGTCACAT
>DASXNS010000215.1:0-5690 GCA_036494865.1 Chthoniobacterales bacterium
TGGATTTGCTGATTCAAATCGAGCAGGCGCATCGAGTTCGCGACAGCCGCGCGGCTCCGGCCGACTTTCTGGGCTATGTCTTCCTGGCGCATTCCAAATTCACCGGCGAGCCGCGCGTAAGCTTGCGCCTCCTCTATCGGATTCAGATCCGCGCGCTGCAGATTCTCGATCAAGGAAAGTTCGAGCACCTCGAGATCGGTCGCGACGCGAGTGATGACCGGCACCTGTGTCAGACCGGCTTCCTGCGCCGCTCGCCAGCGTCGCTCACCGGCGATCAACTCATGCCGGCCGCCAGCGTCGCGCACCACCAGTGGCTGAATGATTCCGTGCTGCCGGATTGATTCGATCAACTCTGCCAAAGAATCGCGCGCGAATTCCTTTCGCGGCTGGAGCGAACTCGGCACGATGCTCGAGAGATTAACCTGACGAAATTTTTCTCCCGGCTCCGACTCCAGCCGGATCGGCGCTGGCCGCGCCGTAATCAGCGCGCTGAGGCCTTTGCCGAGAGCTGATTTCGCCATGCCCGCAGGTTATCGGAGCCGTTCTCCGTACGCAAACAGAACGAAACAACGAGCGTCGGCGCATTGATAAGACTGAGCGTCACGGCTAGCGTGCGCCGATGCGGGCGGACTTGAACGTTTTCACCCTTGGACATTCTCCCGATCCGGATGACGCCTTCATGTTTTATGCAATGGCGGAAAATAAAATCGATCTGCGCGGTTACCGTTTCGAGCATCGGCTGGAAGATATCCAGACGCTGAACGAGCGAGCGCAGCGCGGCGAGCTGCACATCTCCGCAATCTCGATTCATGCCTTCGCGTATGTGAGCGATCGCTACGCGCTGCTGCCCTGCGGAGCGAGTATGGGCGACGGTTACGGACCGATGGTTGTGGCGGAGAAAAAAGAGAACGTTCCGATCGAGGGACGCGATGAAGACATTCGCGCCTGGCTTCGGCATCGCACGATCGCGATCCCGGGCCGGATGACCAGCGCGTATCTTGCGCTCCAACTTTATCTCGGCGAATTCGATTACGTCGTCGTGCCATTCGACCAAATCTTCGCCGCGGTGAAAAGCGGCAGAGCTGCCGCTGGGCTGATCATTCACGAAGGACAGCTCACCTACGAGCGGGCAGGTTTTACGAAAATCATCGACTTGGGCGAATGGTGGAAACGCGAGACAGGCCTGCCCTTGCCGCTGGGCGGAAATGTTTTGCGCAGAGACATCGCGCTCCCGGTGCAACGCGATTTGCTCGCGATCATGCGGGAGAGCATCGACTTCGGCCTGGCGCATCGCGACGAAGCGGTGGCGCACTCGATGCCTTATGCGCGCGACATGGATGCGCGCCTCGCGGGGAAATTCATCGGGATGTATGTGAATGATTTCACTCGCGACTACGGGCTGACTGGGCGCGAGGCGATCCGCAAATTTTTACAAACGGCGCATCGGCACGGCTACATCAGCAAAACGCCTGCGATAGAATTCGTGGAATGAAATGGCGTGTTCGCAGTCGGTTGACTCGCGTTCGCATTAACGGCGAGGAGGCGGCCGAAGTATCGGTTGCTTATCGTGGAAAGAAGACGAGACTATCCTCCTTGGATAAAGTTCTGTTTTGTTCGTTGCGTGGTAGATCGTCAGCTGGGATTTCCTCAGTGGTGATTTGAAACCCGATACTCGGGAACGGCTCTGTAGCTGGCAGTTATTGCTCCAAAAATCACAATGAAACTGTACGTAGGTAATCTCTCTTTTGAGACCACTGAAAATGATCTGCAGGATCTTTTCGAACAACATGGCAAAGTCACTGACGTCGCCTTAATGATGGACCGCACCACTGGCCGCTCACGCGGCTTTGCGTTCGTCTCGATGGCCGATACGACTGAAGCCAACGCGGCCGTCACGGCCCTGAACGGCAAAGAAGTGCAAGGCCGCACTCTGACGGTGAACGAAGCGCGCGCCCGCGAAGAGCGCCCGCGTCACTCGGCCGGAAATCGCTACTAATTAGCGTTTGAAAATCAACGGAGTCGGCGTTTCCAAAGCGAAGCGCTGGGTCCGCATTTCTTTAATGGATTCCACGAAAGCAATCGAACTGGAGGGAAAAATCATTTCCGTCCTGGCCGGCACAATGTTCCGCGTTCAACTCGCTAACGACCACATGGTCCTCGCGCATATCTCTGGCAAGATGCGCAAACGTTTTATTCGCCTAACAACTGGAGATCGGGTAAAACTACAAATGTCGCCCTACGACATCGATAAGGCGCGGATCGTCTATCGGCTGGGCTAACCAAAGAATTTATGAACACCTCAGCCGCGAACGAGAAAAAAAATCCAATGATAAAACGAATCCTGGTCCGTTGTCCCGCCACCGCCAAACTGACCGCTACCGGCCTAACGATTGATGAAGATCTTTACGCCGACACGCCACTCAAAAACAAGAACCAGAAGCTGAGCTGTCCCCATTGCCAGCAAGTCCACGCCTGGACAAAAAAGGACGTGGTCCTCGCACGCTGAGGCGGCTGTCCTCTTTGGCGGCGCGCTAATTCAGCGGCTGCCCAAATGGCGGGCGAAATTCCGGCGTGGTGTCGGGAGCGAAACCATGCCGCATAATATTTTCGGTGACGACGCGCGGGACGAGAAATTGGAGAAGGTAATCCGCACCGCCGGCTTTCGTTCCACCGCCGGACATCTTAAATCCGCCAAAGGGATGGCGGCCGACGACCGCCCCAGTGCAGGAGCGATTGATGTAAACGTTGCCGGCAACCAGCTCCGCTTTGACGCGCTCGATGTTAGCCGGACTGCGCGAGAAAAATCCGGCGGTAAGCGCGTAGTCAGTGTCGTTAGCCACGCGGATCGCTTCGTCCAGATCGCGCACTTTTAGGACGCTCAAGACCGGCCCGAAAATTTCCTCGCATGAAAGGCGCATCGCTGGCTTCACGTCGGTGAAAATCGTCGGCGGAATGAAGTAGCCTTCGGCCGGAACATCTTCGCCCTGAAACGCAAGGGTCGCTTCTTTTTTTCCGACCTCGATAGTCTCCAGCATGCGGCGATAGGCAGTTTCATCGATAACCGGCCCGACCGTGATGCCGGGCTCTTCGGGATTGCCGACGCGCAAACTCGCCGCCGCTTCGAGAAGACGCTTGATGACGCGGTCGTAGTTTTCCTCCAGGACGATGAGGCGCGAGAGCGCGGAACATTTCTGCCCCTGATATCCGAAGGCGGAATAAATTGAATCGACGATCGCTTCATCGAGATCGGCATCGGAATCGACGATCACGGCATTCTTGCCGCCCATTTCGCAGACCACGCGCTTCAATTCGCGCTGGCCGGGACGGGTCTGCCCGGCGCTTTCCCAAATCCGCAGTCCCACTTCGCGCGACCCAGTGAAGGCGATCATATCGACATCTTTATGATCCACCAGATGCGCGCCGATGACCCGGCCTTTGCCCGGAAGAAAATTCAGCACGCCCGCGGCCACGCCGGCTTCCTCGAACATTTCCATCAACATCGCGCCGCAAACGGCGGATTGTTCCGCCGGTTTCATGATGACGGTATTGCCGGTGACGAGCGCGGCGGAAACCATCCCGGTCAGGATCGCCATCGGAAAATTCCAGGGAGCGATGACGAGAGTCACGCCGCGCGGCCAGTAATGCTGGTAGCTTTCTTCGCCGGGCACGTGCTGGGTGAGACGAGGCAGACCGCGCAAACGCATTTGTTGCGAATAGAAGAGAAGGAAATCGATCGCTTCCCGGATGTCGCCGTCCGCTTCCGCCCATGGTTTTCCCACTTCGAAAACTTCGAGCGCGGAGAGTTCGAAACGGCGGCGATCCATGATCGTGGCGACGCGCTCGAGCAATTCCGCGCGGTGCTCGACACTGACGCGGCACCAATGATCGAAGGCCGTGCGCGCTGACTTGATCGCCGCTTCGGCTTCCGGAATTCCCGCTTCAGCCACTGAGCCCACAACCTGGCTCGGCGAACTGGGATTGATCGAGTCAATCAGATTGCTGGTCCAAATTTTCTGGCCGTCGATCACCAGCGGATATTTTTGACCGAGGCGAGAACGGACTTCGTCAAGCGCGGCGCGCATTTTTTCCTGGTTGCGGCGGTGAACGAAATTTACCAGCGGCGCGTTTTCATAAGTATCGCCGGGCGGAGCAGCAAGCGATGCGCCGTTGCGCGAATGAACTGTCGTGGCAGGGGCGTCTCCTGCGAGATTGGGAGCGGATGCAGTTCTCGATCCAGCCGGCAGGGCTGCCGCTAGAGGGCCGATGAGAGAACGCGGATCGCGCAAGAGCTGCGCGGCGGAGGCGTTGTCGGAAAATTTCGCTTTGAGGAAGCCTTCATTCGACGTGTTCTCGAGCAAGCGCCTAACGAGATAAGACATGCCGGGCAGTAATTCTCCCACCGGACAATACTCCCGCACCCGATAACCCATCTTGACCAGCGCGCGCTTGATTGGGCCCGCCATTCCATAAAGCAATTGAAATTCAAACCGGCTGCGCGCGATACCTAACGAGTCAGCAAACGCTTGCGCGTAGGCGATGCTGCGGACGTTGTGCGAACCGAAGGCAGCGGTGACGCTCGATTCGTTTTCAAGAAGGATGCGTGCGCACACTTCAAAATTCGCGTCGCTCTCCGGCTTCTGGAGAAAGACAGGACAGCGCCAGCCATTCTGCGCCGCTTTGATTTTTTCGTAATCCCAGTACGCGCCTTTGACCAAACGAACGGTAAACCGAGTGCCGCGGGCTCGGCCCCATTCGATCAACTGGCGCAAGTCGCGTTCGGCGTCGCGCAGATAAGCCTGGATGACGATGCCGGCGTGCGGCCAATCCCGAAATTCCGGCTCGTCGAAGAGCGACCGGAATAGCTCGAGCGTCGTGTTCTTGTGCGCATAACTTTCCATGTCGAAGTTGACGAACGCGCCCAGCTCGCGCGCGCGTCGCAGGATCGGCCGCAACTTCGGCGCGAGATGCGCGATCGCATCGGCCGGATCGGCCGGATTCATTTGGGAATAGAGCGCGGAGATTTTAACGGAGAGATTGACCACTGGAAATAATTCCGAGTCGGCGCCGAGTGGATCGGTCCAGCCGCGAGTTTGCTTCGCGAGCCCATCCAGCAAATCGAGACAGCGCGCGGCGTATTCGTCCGCTTCCGGTTCGCTTACGACGGCTTCGCCTAACAAGTCAACCGTAAATCCGATCCGTTCCTTTCTGCGCTTGCGCAAGGCTTTCATCACGTCGTCCGGATTTCGCCCGGCGATGAACTGGCGCGCCATCCCGGAAACGTTCCAGCGCAAAACCGGGGCGGTGAGCCAGGGAAAAATTCGGGCGGCGCGCAGACCGGTGTGAAGGAACGGGACAAAACCGTTGCGCATGTCGGCGAAATATTCTTCGAGATGCTGGACGATGTCGCGCGAGCTGTGGAGGGAGGCGAGGACATCGACGAAGCGGAACATTTGCACCTTGAAATGCTCGTCGCGCATCGAGAACGCCATCATTCGCTGATAAAAGCCGGCCTTGCTGAAAATCGATTCCGGATTCCGGTCCACCAGCCGGAAAATCCGTTCGCCTCGCTGCTCGATCTCCTCTTGCAGAGAACTCATGGCGCGATACTACCTCTGCCGCTCCGATTCGCAAAGCCGATCCCGGCCTCGCCGGCCTGAAGAAAATTTGAAATTGGACACGCTCAGGAGCGC
>DASXNS010000216.1:0-3546 GCA_036494865.1 Chthoniobacterales bacterium
CGGACATTGTATTTGATGGAGAGGCTCTGGTTCTCGTCCACGTTCACCTTCGCGACCTTCACTGAGCCGGCTTTCTCCGCCGCGATCTCGTCCAGCATCGGCGCAATCATTTTGCACGGCCCGCACCAAGGCGCCCAAAAATCGACCAGCACGGTTTGATCGCTCTGGGTCACTTCCCGTTCGAAATTTGAATCGTCGAGCGTCACGGTGGCGGAGTTGGTGGAGCTTTCCATGAATTTAAAAGGAGAAATAATTCCAGAGTTGAATGAGAAAAATCAGAGCCGAAATGCCGAGTAATCCCCAGCAGAACGATCTCGGAATGGAATCGAAGACATCGCCGGGTTTGGATGTGGCGACGATCACCCGTGGCGTCTGTGCGGTGGCCGCCGGCCGCGTTATCAGCGGCTGCGTTTTCTTCATGTTTACCGTCGGCGCCGGTTTGGGCAGGATGGTGATACGCGCGGTTTCCTTCTTCGGGCCGGGGTGGACCGCGGCGCCGCTATCACGATTATCAACTTTCCCGTTTCCAGGAAGAGCCGGGGTACTTCCGGGCCCGGCCGGCTTCGGCAAAGGGGTGAGCAGAGGTGAGGCTGCGACATCGGAAGCTCGCATCGGCGGCATCGGCGGCCTCGGCAATGAGGTCGGCGGCGAGACGCTCGCCGAATCCTCGGGAGAAGATGGCGGCTGGATCGTCGGCGGCAATCGGCGCACTGGTGCCGCGCTCACAGGCGTGCGCGACGGCAGAACGATTCGCGCGGTATCGCGCTTTACGGTGGCAGATTCCGGCGACACCTCCGGTCTGGGCGGCAATGCGATGCGAACAGTTTCTTTTCTCGGTTCAGCCATAATGAATATTCTGCCAAGAAGGGTCGCTGAAATTTATTTTTTTGTCACTCGTTAAGTGACTTTCATCCGAAATATCGGGCGCTTTCTTTTGCTACGCCAGCAAGTCGTAGCCGCGACTGCCGGTGATCCGCCGCTGAATGAATTCACCCGCAACCGCCGGCTGGGAAAGAATCACGCGGGTATCGACCTCAGGCGCGTCTGACTCGGTCCGCGCGATCATAGGCTCATCGACCAACAGCCGCAATTCGCGTCCGATTTTTTCCGCCGCGATTTCGCGGGCGATTCGCTGCTGCACCAGCATCGCGCGCCGATAGCGCTCGTTTTTGGTTTTACCCGGCAGTTGCTCCGGCATCTTTGCCGCGCGCGATCCCTCTTCCTGCGAATATTTGAAAATACCGAGCCGCTCGAAACGCGTCCGCTCGATGAATTCCAAGAGCGAGGCAAAGGCGGCTTCGCTCTCGCCGGGAAACCCGACGATGAAAGTCGTGCGCAAAGCGATGCCCGGAATGCCTGCGCGAAGTGCGCCAATTAACTCTTCGATGTGCGCGCGGCTCGTTTCCCGCCGCATCCGGCCGAGCATCGTCTCGTCGATGTGTTGCAACGGCATGTCGATATAGCGCGCGACCTTTCGGCATTGCGCGATCGTCGCGATCAGCTCGCCGCTCCAATGCGCCGGATGGGTGTAGAGCAGGCGCACCCAAAAATCGCCCTCGATCGTTTCGATTTCGCGCAGCAACGCGGCCAGCGTCGGTCCACGCGAAGAATCAACCGGCTGACGCGCACCCGCCTTCTGCTCCCACAAATCCATTCCATAATAAGTGGTGTCCTGGCTGATCAGGTTGATTTCTTTCACGCCCTCCGCGATCAGCGCACGAATCTCAGAGAGAATTGAACCCGGCGGGCGGCTGCGATGCCGGCCACGCATTTGCGGGATCACGCAAAAACTGCAGGGATGATTGCAGCCTTCCGCGATTTTCAGGTAGGCGCTGTGAGTTGGCGTCAATCGAAACCGCGGGGTGTCGTAATTCGGAATGTAGGTCGGCCGGTTAGTGACGAAACTTTGGCCGTGATCGTGCGTCTCGCTCAGGATCCGACGGACGATCCCGCCTAATTCCATCACCTGGTCGAGGCCGATGAATGCATCCACTTCCGGCATCGATTCGCGCAGCTCGCGCGAAAAACGCTGCGACATGCAACCGCTCACGATCAACTTTTGCCCCGGTTTTTTCCCGAGCCCGCGCTGTTGATGGGCATCCAGGATTGCATCGATCGATTCTTCCTTCGCCGAATCGATGAAGGCGCAGGTGTTAACTACGAGCACGTCCGCCTCATCCGCCCTCGAAGTGATTTCCATCCCGTGCTGCAAGACGCTTCCGAGCATGATCTCCGCGTCGACCAAATTTTTCGCACAGCCCAGGCTGATCATGCCCACTTTCGGCACCGAAGCGCATTCGGGAGACGCGACGTTCACTTTAATCGATGCTGACATCCGGATCTCCGCTGGAGATTCGCTTGCCGTTTTTTCTGATCTCAACTGCGGCCGGGTCGAGCACTCGAACAGCAATATGTTTCCCGTGAAATTGCATTGGCGCTTCTGATGGTGACATCCAGCGTTCGAAGGCCGGGTTCTCATCATCATGATCGATTACCACCTTGACATAGGTTTTTTTGAGCGCGCGAATTTCCAGCCGATTGGCCGGGGTGCTTTCAGCATTCGTTAGGTCATCGGCGCGCACCGGCTCGGCTCTGCGCACTTCCGGTTCCGCGGGCGCGGGCGTGGCCACCGGTGTGGTCACTGCGGCCGTTTGTGAGGCAGCCGTTATCGCAGCCGGGCTCGGCGGAGGCGTGGTATTTTCAACCGGCAAAGCGCGCGGTGCGATGATTTTATCCGGGGTCGCGCCAGCCACAGGCGAGACGGTTGCGATCGGCGCCGTCGGGTTCGCCCGCGGCTTCAATCGCTGAAGATCGAGAATCCATTTCATCACCGTAAAGCCGACAATCAAAACGACTACGCCGATCAAGAATGGAACGAGCGATCCGCGGCTTTCGCTGCTGCTGCTGCTACGGGGCCGAATCGTCGCCGGCCGGGTCGGCTTGGGCGCGGGATTATCCTGCAAGTAGGAATAGCCGTCGACCGTCACGTGCTCCGAAGTTTCAAACGTCTCCAGGTACGGCGTCACATCGACGTCCAAAAATTTGCCGTAGATAAGCAGGAATCCCTTCGCGTAAGCAAGGCTGGCGAATTGCGAGAAATCTTCGTTCTCGATTTCCTCGAGACGGCTGGGGCGAATTTTCGTCAGGCGTCCCGCTTCCTCGAGCGTGAGATTCCGCGTGAGACGTGCTTCCTGTAATTTTTTGCCGAGCCCTTCCATGAAATCTTGCCGGGCGCGGTTTTAGACCGCGGCGTCGAGGTCGACGAGAATCTCGCGCGGCTTCGCGCCTTCGCCGGGTCCCAATATGCCGCGCTGCTCCAGAATATCAACGATCCGGGCGGCGCGAGTGTAACCGAGGCGGAGGCGGCGTTGCAGAAGCGAAGTCGAAGCGCGTTTTTCCTGCCGGATAATCTCAAGACATTTCTCGACCAGCTCTTCGTCTTCGTCGGTCACGTCTCCGCCATCGCCTTCAACGGAGGATTCCAACTCTTGTTGAAGTTCCCGATCAAACTGCGGCTTCCCTTGGGCATTACAGAATTCCACAATT
>DASXNS010000217.1:0-4119 GCA_036494865.1 Chthoniobacterales bacterium
GGCCGCGCCCATGATGCCGTCGCCTCCACCGGTGATGACCATGTAATTTTGCGCCACCATTTCCCGCGCGAAATCTTCCGCCACTTTATATTGCGCTTCGCTCGGCGGCGTCCGGGCGGAACCAAAGACGCATACTTTGCGAAATTGGCGGTAGCCGGCGAAAACTTTCGCGGCGTAACGCATTTCCTTGAGGGAACGGTTCATCAGTTTCAGGTCGCCCGTGCCCATTTTGTCGCGCGCCATTTTCAACGCGGTAATGATGATCTCTTCGATCAACTCCGGAGATTTTTCCGCGCCCCAATCGGCCACCAACTCGCGCACGCGCGCATCGAACGGTGGATCGATGGTTGATTGGCGGCGCGTTGGTTGCGCCTGCGTCGTTCCGGCAGTGAAATCTTCCACTGGAGAGTTTCGGCTGCGGGCAGCGGCAGCGCACGCGAAAAATTACCGAGCCTTTCCCGCGAGGATCAAGTCCGCGAGGATTTCGTGGACGTGCCGGATCGGAAGCGAATAATGCCCGGCGTTTTCGACCAGATGAAGATGGCAATCCGGAAAACGGGCCGCGATTTGCTGCGCCAGTTGAAAAGAAAAAGTGCGATCCTTTTTCCCGTGCCACAATCGGACCGGCACCCGAACTCCCTCGAGCGCAAACCCCCACGGCTTGGCGTAAATCTCCGCGTCAGCCATCACGCCTGCGGCCGATGAACGCCACGCTTGGCGCGCGCTTTCAAAACAAGCTTCGAAAGAACGTGCGTCGCGCAAGACATTCGCATCGCATGGTTGAAGGAATCGGAGCAGCAAAGGACGGAGGCGAATCGGCGCTCGGATCGAGGCGAACGGTCGCGCGAGATGAAAAAGCGCGCGCAACAATCTCGGCCGCGATTTGCGGAGCGCGAGCATATGCCGGTGGAGCGGGAGCAAACCGCTCTGGTCGCACAGCTCGGAAATCGGCGGAGCGCCGCTGACAATCGCGAGCGCCTCCACGCGTTCCGGCATCATCCACGCGGTGGCATAGGCATAAGGTGCGCCGCCAGAAATCGCCAGCATCCGGAATTTTTCGATCTTCAGATGGGCGGCGAGTTCCCGCAGCAGCGGTGGCCAATCGAGCAGGGTGCGATTGGGATGGAATTTCGAATCGCGAATACCCGGGCGATCCGGCGAGATAATGCGCGCTCCCAGATCGCTCGCGGCCTGATGCGTCAATTCCGCCATCGTGCGCGAGCTGGGCCAGCCGTGGCAGAAGAACACTGGCGCACCGTTCGGATCGCCGTATTCGCTCAACGCGATTTCGGCGCCATTCCGGAGCGATACGATCTCAGTCCTGCTGTTCATGGCTTACGGCAGCAACTGTGCACCGAGCTTTTCGAAACGGAAGATTGCGTTTACCCGCGGGCCGACGAATAATCGACAAGAGAATGCGCACACCGCGCAGGTTTTTTTCGTATTAACTATTATGAACGAGAACTCACAGCCGGGTTTCGGAAGGATTGTGGTGCACGGGAACGGTGTGGGCGCACCGACGCCGGAGTTGATTGAGAAACGTGCTCGCGAGATCGCGCTGATCGCCGAGCGCGACCCGAATCAATTCACCGATGCCGATTGGGATCAGGCGCAGCGTGAGCTTATGGGCACGGCCACCACTTCAGCGCCGGAGGAAACGCGGGAGAACGCGGAGTTGACCGAGGAATGGAGTGTGGTCCCGAGCACGACCGGAGAGCGCGCGCCACGAGCTGGCGTCGATGATGATGAGACACTCGGCGAGAAGTTGGTTAGCGATGGGCTCGAGGAAGCTGCGCACGATCAAATGCTCGCCGCGCGCAAGGAAGAGCTCGAGCAAGAAGGTTAATCTCGTGAAAGCGACCAACCCCCTCGTCGCGGCGGAAATGGACAACTCCGCCCAGTTAGATTCTCGCGCAGCGAGCGCGTCTTCTCGCGCGCAGTCGTTGATCGAAAAATTCCAGCGGGTCAGAAATTTCAGCGTCCACCTTTGCCGGAGTCTCCAGCCGGAAGATTACGTCGTGCAATCGATGCCCGATGTCAGCCCGACAAAATGGCATCTCGCGCACACGAGCTGGTTCTTCGAGACCTTCGTCGTGAAGGTTTGGGTGCAACGCTATCGCTCCGAAGTGCCGCAATACGCCTACCTCTTTAACTCTTACTACAACGCTGCCGGCGACATGCATCGGCGCGATCTTCGCGGATTGATTTCGCGCCCGACCGTCGCCGAAACATATCGCTTCCGCGAATCAATCGATCAATCCGTGATGAAATTGATCGAAGAGGCCGATGACGCGTTGTTCTTTGAAATCGAGCCCGTCCTCATCCTCGGCCTGCATCACGAACAGCAACACCAGGAGTTGCTGGTCACCGACATCAAGCATGTCTTCGCGCAAAATCCGCTTCATCCCATTTTTCAACCCAGCCTGTCCGAACCAGAAAACACGCGGGTCGCAGCCCAGCATTTCGTGGAGTTCGATGAATCCACCGTCTGCATTGGGCACGACGGCAAGGGATTTTCCTATGATAACGAAGGACCGCGCCACCGGGCCCTGGTGCCGGCATTTTCCATTTCCAATCGGCTTATCACGAATGGCGAGTATCTCGCATTCATGGAAGCGGGCGGATATGCGCGCTCTGAGTTTTGGCTTTCCCTCGGCTGGACCACGGTGAAGGAGCAGCGCTGGGAGGCGCCGCTCTATTGGGAGCAGCGCGACGGCGCGTGGTGGAATTTTACTCTCTCCGGTTTTCGACCGGTGAACGAAGCGGAGCCAGTCACGCACGTCAGTTACTTCGAAGCGGACGCCTACGCGAATTGGGACGGCGCGCGTTTGCCGACGGAATTTGAATGGGAACGCACCGCTTCCGGTTTACCGATCGCGGGAAATTTCGTCGACCTCCAGCGTTTTCATCCCGCACCCGCCGTCATCGCAGATGACAAAAAAAACGCGCTGCTCCAAATGTTTGGCGACGCGTGGGAATGGACCCGGAGCGCGTATCTCCCCTACCCCGGGTATCGCGCGCTGCCCGGCGCGCTCGGTGAATACAACGGTAAATTCATGTGTAACCAAATGGTCCTGCGCGGCGGCTCTTGCGCCACTTCGCGCGATCACATCCGCGCGACCTACCGGAATTTCTTTCAACCGGAAAAACGCTGGCAATTCACCGGCATCCGTCTCGCGCGCGACGTCGGATGAGCGGCCAGCCAGGACGGATCACGGTGCTCGACCTCGAGCCTGTGAACGAAGATTTTCTCGCTGAAGTCCTGGCCGGCCTCTCCGCTTCGCCGCGTTCTCTGCCCTGCAAATTTTTTTACGATGAGCGCGGCGCGGAACTGTTCCAAAAAATTTCCGAGCTGCCCGAATATTATATCACCCGCACCGAGACCGAGCTTTTGCGTCGTTACGGCGGCGAAATGGCGGAATCGATCGGGGCGAACGCGGAGCTGATCGGCTTCGGAACTGGCGCGGGTGTGAAAACCCGAATGTTGCTTGAGCATCTCGAAAATCCGATCGGCTACGTGCCGGTGGACATTTCCAAACAGCGGCTCACGGATTCCGCCGCGGAGCTGAGTCGCGCCATGCCTTCGCTCGAAATCCTGCCGGTCTGCGCCGATTATCTGCAGCCCCTCCAATTGCCGAAGTCCCTCCGCAAGCCAGATCACGTCGCCGTTTACTTTCCCGGATCGACCATTGGAAATCTCGAACCAGAAATCGCGGCCGATTTTCTCCGGCGTGTCTGTCGCCTCTGCGGAAAGAGTGGCGGGCTGATTATCGGCGTCGATCTGCAGAAGGATCGTGCGATTCTCGAAGCTGCTTACAACGACAGCGCCGGCGTCACTGCCGAATTTAATTTGAATCTTCTCGTTAGGGCGAACCGCGAGCTTAGAGCAGACTTCGATCTTCCGCTCTGGCGACATCGGGCGATTTACAACGAAGGCCCCGGCCGGATTGAGATGCACTTAATTAGCGAAGTGGAACAAACGGCTCACGTCGGCGGCCACGAGTTTCATTTCGAGCCCGGCGAGAAAATCGTCACTGAATTTTCCTACAAATACACGCGGGAAGGCTTTACTCGCTTGGCGGAATCGTCCGGCTTTCGGCTTGCGCGAGTCTGGACGGA
>DASXNS010000218.1:0-2444 GCA_036494865.1 Chthoniobacterales bacterium
CCGGAAGGATCTTCGCGGGGCTTGATCGGGAACTCGTTGTAGAGCGGCACCCACAATTGTTCGGCAATAGGAAACTTAAAATTTTGCGGCATCACGCCGATAATGGTGGCGGCGCGTCCGTTGATCCGGACGTTTTGTCCGACGATTTTCGGATCGCCCCCGAAATCGCGTTGCCAGATTTCGTAGCCGAGCAGCGTGACCTTTTCCGCGCCGGGCTTGTTGTCCTCGGCGGTGAAGTCGCGCCCCATGATCGGCGAAACGCCGATGATCCGAAAGAAATCCTCGGTGACGTATGCGCCGGTATAGCGCTGCGGATTGTTTTTGTAGGTGACGTTAATGGTGGAGCCGTTGAGGTAAGCGGTCATCATCGCAAACGACCGCTGGGCCGCGCGCATATCTTCGTAATCCTGGGCGGAAGGAATGTTGCCGGCGCCATTGTTATTTTGCTGGTCGTTCGCCTGCGGATCGATCAGGCCGACGTTCATCAGCTCTTCCGGATGCGGGAAAGAAAATCCGCGAAGGACAAAAGCATTCACGACCGTGAATTGCGTCGTCACGCCGCAGATGCCGAGCGCGAGCACGATGACAGCGAGGATGCAGAATGTCTTTTCCTTGACGAGGACACGGAGACCGACGCGGAGATCTTGGCGAAAGGAATCGAGGATCATAAAATTTTAGCGGTTAGCAAAAACAGGGCTGAGGTCACTCTTGCCAAATTTGATGCGCTCCGAATCGAGTTTGGATTCAAAAATTTAGCGGACAGAACTGGCCGCCACCCGCGATGCCGCCGGCTTGACCTTTGCCGGGTGAAATGGCAAGGAGCGTGCATTCTGGAAGCTTAACGTCGCCGATCGCTAATTTTGTTTAGATCGGGGCGAATTAGCTGCCCGCGCTTGCAAAAACCGGGCCATTCTCTGGCTTGATAAAATGGTTGGGGCAAACCGGAAATAGCGTTAGCCGCGCGTGAGGTAATCGCTCAGCGCGAGAGCGAACATAATTCCCAGCCAGAAAAAACCGGCTCCAGCAAAAAGCCACAGCACCGGCTTGTTGTAGCGCATGTGCATGAAGAATAAAACGATGAGCGCGCCTTTCGCGAAAGCGATCGCCATTGCGACGATGGTGTTAAGCGCTCCGAGATTCAGGTAAGCGGCGGCGATGGTGAGGGCGAGAAAAAAAAGCAGGGCGGCGCCATTCAAAAGATAAACGCGAGCGGTGGGACCGTGCGGATTCATGAGTGGCGATCGACTAAATAGATCAGCGGAAAAAGAAAGACCCAGACGATGTCCACAAAATGCCAGTAAAGACCGAGCAGATCGACCGGCGTGTCGCGGTTCTGGAAAGCATTCGCGAACCAAATGCGCAGAGCGAAGAATGTAATCAGGACCACGCCGATCGCGACGTGAAGCGCGTGCACGCCGGTCATCAGCCAATAGATGTAGAAAAATAACTCGGCGTGTTTTGGATCAGCGGCGGCGATCTGGAAGCCGGGGCCGGGAAGAAGACGCTCCGAAATTTCGCGCGCGTATTCGAAACCTTTGATGACAAGGAACAGGGCGCCTAGCGAAGCGGTGGCGAGAAGGAGAAAGCACGAGAGCCCGCGGCGATTCGCGCGCGTCGCGCGAACAGCGAATGCCATCACCGTGCTGCTAATCAAGAGAACCGCGGTGTTGACCGCGCCAAATGCGATGAGTGTGTGCCGGCTCGCTTCCGCAAAAGCGCGCGGATAAGAAACGCGATACGCGGTGTAGCCCAGGAACATGGCGCCGAAAAAAAGCACTTCTGTAGCGAGGAAAAGCCACATTCCCATGGTGGCCGCGTCGCGTTGCTGTTCCGCATTTTCGAACTGTGGCGCGACGTGGGTTGCTATCGCGTCAGACACGGGTCGCCTCCATTTCCGCTTCGGCCGCGCGCGGGTCGTATTGATACGGCTCTCCGGTTACGATCGGCGTGGTTTCGAAATTCTCCTTCGGCGGAGGCGACGCGGTCGTCCATTCCAGGCCGGTGGCTTGCCACGGATTCGGGCCCGCGATTTTCCCATAACGCCAGGACCAGAGCAGATAGCCGAGCGGCAGGAAGTACCCGATCGCGAGGATCGACGCACCCGCCGTGGACATGACGTTCAAGACCTGAAACTCCGGCGCGTAGACATGGTAACGGCGCGGCATTCCGAGGTAACCGAGAATAAACTGTGGGAAGAATGTGAGATTAAACCCCGCGAAGACTGTGAGCGCGGCAAGCTTCGCGATCCATTCCGGATACATGCGGCCGCTGATTTTCGGCCACCAGAAATGGAGTGCGCCGAGATACGCCATCACCATTCCGCCAACCATGATGTAATGGAAATGCGCGATGACAAAGTAGGTGTCGTGCACGTGCACATCGACGGCGAGCGACGCGAGGAAGAGTCCCGTCAGCCCACCAATAGTGAAGAGGCCGATGAAGCC
>DASXNS010000219.1:0-3850 GCA_036494865.1 Chthoniobacterales bacterium
ATGACGGCGAATCAGCTCTGCGCGAAGCGGAGAAAGCGCCCTTCGACCTCCTCGTCCTCGACGTCGGCCTGCCGGGCATGAACGGTTTTGAAGTGCTGCAAAAATTGCGCGCAAAAAAAATGTCGCAACGTGTCTTGATGTTGACGGCGCGCGGCGAGCTGAACGATCGAGTGACGGGACTTCAGCTCGGCGCGGACGATTATCTGGCGAAGCCGTTCGCGATGCAGGAGCTTCTCGCGCGAGTGCGGGCGCTCGGCCGTCGCTACGCGGAGGAGCCGGATATAATGCTGCGAGTCGGCGACCTGACGCTCCATCTTGCCAATCAGGAAGTGCATCGCGGCGATCGTTACATCGAGCTTTCAGCGCGGGAGCTTACCTTGCTGAAAGTCTTGATGCGCGAACCGGGACGGGTCTTCACCCGGACGGAGCTTTGTGAGCGGGTCTGGGAACGTGAACACGAGTACGACATGAAACTCGTCGAGGTTTTTGTCGGGCGGCTCCGAAAAAAAATCGGCGCGCCCGCGTTGATCCATACTGTCCGCCACGTCGGTTACATGATTCGCGCGGCGTAATGAAGCGCTGGCCTCTTCGCTGGAAGCTGGCGCTTTATGCCGCGGCGCTGGCCGTTACCGCAACATTGGCCGGCGCGATCACCACTTGGCTGGTGATGCGTTTTTCCGAGATCGCGGCGCTCGATCGCAAAATGGTAAATGAGGCGCGGAGTTTGTTCGAAAGTTTGAACACGCCTGCTGGACCGGGCGCCGGTATTAAAAAGATTGCGGCGCTGGCGACGAGCGATCGTTTCATTGAGCTGCGCGGCGAAAATGATGCGCTGCTCTATCGATCGCCGAACCTGCGCGAGCCGATTCCGGACGGCAACGGAAGATTTCACCGCGGGAAAATTGAAGGGCGCACCGTCCAGATCATGGAATTTCGCGACGGCGGATTGAAATTGCGAATGGCGGCGGATCTGGCGGCGATCGACCAAATCGGTTGGGACATCGTGCTCGGAATGTTCGCTGCGATCCCCACCGTTCTCATCGTGATCACAGTCGGTGGGCGCTGGGTCGCGCGACAAGCGCTCGCGCCCGTGGAAGCGATCCGCCAAGCGGCGTTGCGCATCAACGCGCAGAATCTGGCACAACGTTTGCCGCTTCCTCCGGCGGCGGATGAGATCGCCGGTCTTGTCGCAGTTCTGAATGCCACTTTTGAGAGACTGGAACGGAGCTTCGAACAATCAGTCCGTTTTTCCGCCGAAGCATCCCATCATCTCAAGACGCCGATCTCGGTTCTGCGCGCCGGGATCGAAGAAATTCTGACCGACGCGGAGACGCCGGCAAAACAACAAACGCGCGCCAACGCGCTTCTTCATCAAGTGCATCAGCTCACCTCGATCGCAGAGAACCTCCTTCTGCTCGCGCGTGCCGATGCCGGCCGGCTCGATTTGGAGCGCGAAGAGTTCGATTTGCGCAAAGTTTTGGATGGTGTTTGTGATGACGCGCGCGCGCTGGCGGAACCGCGCGGTTTGAGCGTGGAAGCGAAGCTGGCGCCCGAGCTGCCACTCGTGGCGGACCGGCGCGCCGTCGCGTTAATCGTGCAAAATCTCCTCGAGAACGCCGTGAAATACAACGAGCCGCGCGGCTGCATTTGCATCTACGCGCGGGCGATGGATGGAAAAGTCGAAGTCATAGTCCGGAATAATGGCGAGCCGATTCCGCTCGAGCGAGCGCCGCATATTTTCGAGCGCTTTTATCGGGCGCGTCCCGATGGACGAATCTCCGGGCAAGGTTTGGGATTGAGCGTTGCCTGCGAGTTGGCAAAGGCACATCGCGGCGAGCTGGCTCTCATTCGTTCCACCATCGAGTGGACCGAATTTCGCCTCGTCCTGCCGCGCAGCAATTCATCGAAGTAACAAACGCGTTACCTTTGGCCGGTGGCAGCGGAATCGGGACTGCTCTAATTCTCCACCATGAAACAAACAATCATCAGATCATTGCAGGTCTGCGCGCTTTTGATCGCCTTTGCGGTCCCAAGCTTCGCAGAGGAAAGCAAGCGCGGATTTTACGAGAGCGATCTAGCCGGCGGCGGCCGGATCGTTTTCTTCGTTCAAGGAAATCATGCGCTTTCCACTTATGTCTTCGACACTGCCGGGCATCAGGCCAGCTTTGGCGGAAGCACGGTGGCTGACGACGGCACCTTCACGCTCACCACCAGCTCGAACGCCATCATTTCGGGCACGGTCACTCGCAAGTCGGTGACCGCAACGGTCCTCGGTCAAAACATCACCGCGAACCTGGTGAAGACGTTCGGCAAAACAGAAGAACTCGGCGGCCGTTTTACCGCGACAGCATCGAGCGACGCGGGTGCGACTCTCGATGTAAAAGTCGTTATTGATTCGCAGAAGAATATTTTCCTGATCGCGAAACAGGACACGACTGTTCTTGGCGGCTTCGGCACGGTCACGATCACGCCCTCACCTACACCTTCACCTTCACCTTCACCCAGCGCTTCGCCATCACCGACAGCGTCACCCAGTGCTTCGCCATCACCGACAGCAACTCCCGGAACCGTGATTAGGCCTTCGAAGAATGGCGGCGATGACGGCGGCGGCGACGACCACGGCGATCACAAGTTCGAGGACAATGACCAAAAGGAAGATCACCATCTCGATAACAACTCGCCGCAGTTCGATGCCACCTTCACGATCGTCCTCGTGACTGGCGAAACCGTCAGCGGTCATCTGACCTTGAGCCATGGCCTGTTGCTCGGTGATTTCACCCTGAACGCAGTTGTCTTCCATTTCCGCGCTCCGCAGGAATCGTCCGAAAATCATCTCGCCAACATCTCGACCCGCGGCTTCGTGAACAGCGGGCAGGGACAACTGATTGGCGGTTTCATTATTCGCGGCGGACCAAAAATGGTCGTCATCCGCGCGCTCGGTCCATCGTTGAGCGCAGCCGGTGTGAGCCCAGTGCTGGCTGATCCGCAGATCCAGCTCTTCCAGGACAGCACCCTCCTCGCGCAAAACGACAACTGGCAGAGTGCTTCAAACGCAGCCGATCTGATGGCGACAACGATTCCGCCGAAGGATCCGAAGGAGGCTGCGATTTTGATTCGGCTCGAGCCCGGCAATTACACCACAGTGGTGAGCGGCGCCGATAGCGGAACCGGCATCTCGCTGGTGGAAGTGTACGAGATCGACCGCGACTAACTAACGAACGAGAAACAACAAAAGGCCCTCGCGTTTCGGCGCGAGGGCTTTTTTGTTATCGCGCAGAGCGAAAAAAAGCGGAAGGTTTAGTTCGACGCCTGGCACAATTGAGGCTACAGTTGGTGCTCTTCGCCGTCCCGGTAACACTAACTTTATCGGCTCCAACCACGGCCTTGCCTCGTTTCGTCTATGATGTCTCGCTTTCCATTTCATCGGATTAACTGGACCACCAGTTCTTTCCTCATCGGCACTCTCTTTCTCACCCTCACTGCTGTGCCAGTTTACCTTTGGTATTTCGGACTCGATTGGTTTCAGGTCGCGCTTTTCTTCGCCCTTTTTCTCGGCTGCGGATTCAGTATCAGCCTCGGTTACCACCGGCTTTTCTCACACATCACTTTTCAAGCTGCGTGGCCGGTGCGCCTTTTCACTCTTATCTTTGGCGCGGCCGCCTTCGAAAATTCAGTCCTGATGTGGGCGAGCGAACATCGGCGGCACCATAAGCACGTCGATCACGATGACGATCCTTATTGTATTACCAAAGGTCTCTTTTACGCCCACATGGGCTGGTTGATGTTCAAGCTCAAGGCACTACCACCTTTCGACAATGTGGCTGATCTCAAAAAGGATCCACTCCTGGTC
>DASXNS010000220.1:0-2868 GCA_036494865.1 Chthoniobacterales bacterium
AACCGCTGCCACAACCGGTCGCTGATGACCGCTACCAGCGGTCCGCCCACACGATCTTCCTCTTCAGAAAAGACGCGGCCCAGTTGCGGGTCGAGCCCGATCACTTTGAAAAAATTCGCCGTGACCAACGCTCCACTGATCTGTTCTGGCGCCCGGCCTTCGAGCCCGCTCAAGTTGAACGATTCACGCCGTGAAAGGGCCAGATGTTCAAAGACCGTGTTGTCGCGCCTCCAATCGACGTAGTCGGGAAACGAAACGGAAATTTGCGGCTGGTTCGCGTCCGTTTCGGTGAGGATCGTCAGCCGGTCCGGCTCCGGATACGGCAGCGGCTGGAGCAGAACCGCATAAATCACACTGAAGATCGCCGTGTTCGCCCCGATCCCGAGCGCGAGCGTGAGCACCGCAATGAAGGTGAAGCCCGGAGATTTGCGGAGTTGCCGAAGCGCAAAACGGAGATCGTTCATACGACCGGCGAAATTATCGCGCTGCGACTTCGGCGGAAGTGGGCTTGATCGAGATGCTGCCCGCGCCGGAGTGGAGAACGAGAGATTTCCCGCCGCCGTTGATTTTTCCTTTCATGGAATCGCGATCGCTCCGCGTGCCGACGAAAGGCAAATCGCTCGTCACTCTTCCCGAGCTGGCTTCCGCTTCGATGTCGAGCCCGGCGTCCGGCGGAACCATCACATCAATGCTCCCGGCCGAAGTTTCCAGATTCACATCGCCGGGCACCGGCGATTTCAGTTTTGCGCTAATCGATCCGCCGGAACTGCGTCCGGTTATCTTGCCATTGATGTTTTCGAAAGTGAGCCGGCCGCCGCTGGTTTCCACTCTGGTGTCGCCGCCGAAATTTCGGACGACGATCGATCCACCCGAAGTGCGCGCTTCGAGCGAACCGCTTCCGTCAATCGCTTCGATTCGTCCGCCGCTCGTATCCACTTTCAGCGCCCCTTCGCAGCCGTTGAGCTCGATGCTGCCGCCGCTGGTGGTTGCGCCGGTCGGACCATGCAGATGAGTGAATCGGAGTTTCCCGCCGCTCGTGTCGGCGCTCATCGTGCCGGTTAATTCAGCGCCGAGAATTGTTCCGCCGCCGGTGCGCAGCTCGGAATTAAAGTTTCGCGGCACGTGAACGGTATAGCGCGCGTCCATCCTGCATCGGCCTAACCAGTTGTTGTTCCGTTCTTTTTCCTGCCGCCGGGCGCGGATCGTGATCGTGTTTCCTTCTTTGCTCACCGTCACCGGCGCCGCGGCCAGATATTCTTTTTCCTGCGCTTCGTTGACGGAATCGATTTTGCGATGGGCCGCGACGTCGACTTTGTCATCCGCGCCGGCGGATACATCGATCGTTCCGAAATCGACATCGACGATTAGCTTGCCGCCCGGCGCGCCGTCGAGTTGTTGATTCACATTTTCTTCCGAGAGCGCGGCGGCGGTTGAGGCGGCGATGACGAGCAAGAGAACGGTTCGAATGATCATAAGTCGAGATCTGGCTGGCTGAAAGATACGGCGGAGTTGCGTTTGTTTTTGACCTGCAGAGAGACTGTCAGCGCAACCCTTTGCATGGTTTATGCCAGACGCTGGAAGCTTTCCTTTCGCGTTGCAACGGAACGCTTTACGGATTCCCGCGCGAGGAATGTCACTGCTGTTTTGTCCCGCCGCCGGGATTTCTCTGTCCCAATTTCGAAACGTGCGCCGCCCCTCTCGCTTCTTGTGCTAGTCTGCAGTTAATGGCCGCGACAATTCTCCGCCGCATCACTGCTCGCGATGCGCGCCTGAGTAACTTTCGCTTCTACGATCTGCTCGTCCACGTTTTCGTCGTCATTCTTTTGATCTCGAATTTGGTCGGGCAAAAAATTTGTGCGATTCCGCTTTTTCATTTTCACGGCGCGCTCATCACCGCGAAAGTTTCCGGCGCGCAAGTCCTCTTTCCCATCACTTACATTTTCGGCGACATTTTCACGGAGGTTTACGGTTATGGCGCATCGCGGCGCGCGATCTGGCTCGGTTTTTTTGCCTGCGCGGTTCTGACCGTGATGGGACTTTTCGTAGTCTGGATTCCACCGGCGCCCGACTGGCCTAACCAGCCCGCATTCGAAGCGGTCTTCTACACCGTGCCGCGCTTCATCGTCGCGAGTCTCGTCGCTTTTTGGCTGGGGGAATTTACCAACTCCTACACCCTGGCGAAAATGAAACTTTGGACCCAGGGCAAATGGCTTTGGACCCGAACGGTCGGCTCGACTATCACCGGTCAGTTCGTGGACACGACGGTTTTGATTCTGATTGCATTCGGCGGCCGCACGGCGTGGTGGACGATGTTGAATCTGATCGTCTCCGGTTATTTCGCTAAGGTCCTCTACGAAGTGCTGGTCACGCCCTTGACTTATCTGGTCGTCAACAAATTGAAACGGGCGGAAGGCGTGGATGTTTACGATCGCCATACGAATTTCAATCCGTTCGCGCGCAATCCCGAGCGCGCTGCTTCCGAGGCGGCTTGATCTCTTACACTCGTTAGGCCAGCGCTCGGCTCAGCTTGCTGGAACAGATCGCGGTTGATCGATCTTCGCCTTCGGGCTAAAGCGGATTGTGAGCGAGCCGCTAAGTGGACATCCCTGGATCGAGATCGCGCCCGGCATTCGGCGTCGCACCGTCACTTACGGCACTTCCATGTATCAAATGATGGCGAAGCTCGATGCCGGCAGCCGCATGCCCGAGCACAAACATCCGCAGGAACAGATCGTGCATATTCTCGAGGGCCGAATGCGGCTCATCGTTGCCGGCGTCGCCCACGAAATGCGCGGCGGCGAATCGTTTTATCTCGCGAGCAATGTTCCGCACGGCGTCGAGACGATCGTAGACACGATGGTGCTGGAT
>DASXNS010000221.1:0-3796 GCA_036494865.1 Chthoniobacterales bacterium
GCTTCGGGCCGAAGCGTTCCAGCAAACCCTGGCTCACCTTGTATGCGCCGTTATATTCGGCGACTTCTTCGCCCATCAGGAAAACGTTGGGATCGCGCGCGAGCTCTTCGGCGAGCGCTTCGTTGAGCGCCTGGCGATAGGTGATTTCTCTCATCGTCGCGCTCACTCTGTCGTGCCGGCCGCGGCTGGTTTGTGGTTTGCTGGCGACACGCCCGCCTCCGCCGCTTCTCCATTGACGTAGGTGTAATCGTAAAGCTTGTCGAGTGGCGGCTCTTCGCTTTCCTCGGCAAATTTCACGCTGGCCAGCGCCGTTTCTTTCGCATGCTTATCCAACTCATCGAAGTGCTCGTTCGTGAGTTTTTCTTCCCGTGTGAGTTGCGCCCGCAAACGCGTGATCGGATCGTCCAGCCGGTATTTTTCCAGTTGCTCCTTCGTCCGATAACTCGCCGGATCGGACATCGAATGTCCGCGGTAACGATAGGTGCGCACTTCCGCGAAGGCCGGATGGGGATCTTTCCTGATCGAATCGATGATCTCCGCAAGTTTGTCGCGCACTTCGCGAAAATTCATCCCGTCGATCACCGTGCCCGGGATGTCGTAACCTTCCGCGCGATCGACGATTTCCTTGAGCGAGGTCGAGCGCTCGACGCTTGTCCCCATCGCAAATAAATTATTCTCGCAAATGAAAACGATCGGCAGTTTATAGAGCGCGGCCAGGTTCAGCGCTTCATGAAAGGCCCCCTGATTGATCGCGCCGTCGCCGAAAAAGCAAAGGGTGACGCGATCTTCATCGCGATATTTCGAAGCGAACGCCATTCCCACCGCCAGCGGCACATGCGCCGCGACGATCGCGTGCCCGCCGTACATGTGATGTTCCTTGTCGAAATAATGCATCGAGCCGCCGAGGCCGCGGGAGCAGCCGGTCGCTTTGCCAAAAAGTTCCGCCATGCAGGCGTTCGCGCTCGTGCCGCGAGCCAGGGCGTGGGCGTGATCGCGATACGCCGTGATCAGATAATCATCCGGGCGCGCGGCGGCGACGGCGCCGGTCACGACCGCTTCCTGTCCTATATAGAGATGGCAAAAACCGCCGATCTTCTGCGCTTGATACTGTTGGCTGGCCCGTTCCTCGAAACGGCGAATCAACAGCATGAGCGCGAGCATTTCGACTTCGTCGCGTTGCTCCGGCGGCTGCATGCCGGTCTAAGCGATGCGCGGTGCGGCGGAAGTCGCGGGAGAACGTTCCGGGCTGCGGCCCAACTTCATGCAGAGAACGAAAAGGCCGGTGAAAAACAAATCGCTCAGGAGCGAATTCCGGAAAAACATCCAGCTCGGCGTGCTGCTGTATTGCGGCAGGCCGACGGTGAGCGCCTGGATCAGGCCCGCGAAATTTTTCGCGTAACCGGGATCGCTCAGCCAGGCGAAGGCGTCGGTGATCGCGTAGAAGAAGATCGATCCGGCGATCGATGCCGGCAGCAAAGTTTTCAGTGAGGCGCGATTTGCAATTGTTAGGCCGAGGCAGCCGACCACGGCGAGGGCGAGATAACGGCAAAGGATGAGCGGATCGAGGAGCGGCGCGTGGTAATGCAAATTGAGAACGACGTCGGAAATAAAAAGCGCGGCAAGCGGGACGGTGAATTTATATTGGCGCGGAAAATAAACGGCGCCGCAAAGCGCGATCGCGGCCATGGGGGCGAAGTTCGAGAGCCAGGTCGTGCCCGAGGTGATCGCGAGCCCGGTCACGATTCGATAAGCGACCGCTGCGAGAATGAGGAAGAAAGCGGGAATCATCGGCACGATCCTAACCTTTCTGAAGTCCAGCGCAAGTTTGCAGCTTGGAACGCAAGAGCAAACGGATGCGAGCGTTCTTCTTGTCAATCCTGAGCCGCGTAAACGGGAAAAGAAGGCCTGCAGTGAGGCGAAGCCGAAGTGGATCCTAGAGAATGCCTACGCAGCGGGCGCGCTCGCCGGAGCGCGGAGTAATTTATGCAGCCGCGCTTTCCGCCGCTTCGCCGCATTCTTGTGAATCATCCCGCGCTTTGCCGCCTTATCGATCGCCGAAATCATCGCGCTCATCTGTTTCATTTCCGGCTTCGTGCCGGCGGCGCTGACGCCTTTCTGCATTTTGCGCAGGCGAGTGAGAACGGTTCGATTGCGAAGTGAACGCGCTGCGGTTTGGCGGGCGCGTTTGCCGGCAGATTTCGTGTTAGCCATTTGGAGCGTGGACGCTCGCGGCGAGACGCGAATGTGTCAAGAAACCTTGCGCCGCCAGCGCGACTAAAACCGAGAAGCGAAAACGCGAGCTACGCGCTTCGACCGAAATGCGGCTGCTCTTCCGGCAGCGCAATCTTGCGGCCGGCGCCGTTCGATTCTTTTTCCTGCGCTTTGGAGAGATCGATCTTCTGCGGTTCCGGCTTGGCCGCTTCCGCAGTCAGGACCGCGGCATTCCGCGGAGCTTTCGGCAGATTCGGCAAACGATCCGGAACAATTTCCACCACCGTGCCCAACTGCACTTGCGCGTAAAGCGCGGCCACGTCGGTCGACTTCATCCGGATGCAGCCGTAGCTCGCGGGGCGCCCGATCAATTTCTCCTCTGGCGTGCCGTGAATATAAATGCAGCGGCTGAAAGCATGCGCATTTGCGGCTTCCAGACCGCGCAGCCACATGATCCTGGTGATGACCGGATCGCGGCCGGGCGCGTTCGGGCAAATAATTTCGCCGGTGAAACGACGGTTGTGAAAAACCGCTCCGACTGGCGCGTGATCGCCGATTTTTTGCACGATCTGAAGGAAACCGAGCGGCGTCGTCATTCGGCCCCAATTATCGCCGACGCCAAATTTCGAAGTGGAAACCGGATAGGTCGCGACCTTGCCGCCGTTTTCTACCACCATCAATTTCTGGTCGCGCACGCTGACGATGAGTCGGCTCGGTCCATCCGCGCGCAACACCGGCGCGAGCGCGATTAATGCGCTCAGAACAAGAGGCAGGCGAAACATCGTGTCGTTTTTACTGCAAATTCGACGTTTTGTCACGTGGGAACTACGCCGGCACTGTAACTTCCGGGCGCGAACTTCCGAAGCTGACCCGCGGCCACCATTGCCCTAGGGAGGAAATTGAGACGTAAAGAAATCCCAGTTGGAACATGGCGAGGAACGGCACCGAAATGAATTGCCCGTGCTGGATCGCAAACCAAACGAAGTAGCTGAAGTAAAGCGCGAAAGCCATTTCCGCGATCGGGAGCAGCGATTTGAGCGGCATGTATTTGCAGGTGCGCCACGGCTGCGATTTGCGCTCGATTCCGTATTTCGGGGTGCGGCAGAAATCGGATTTGTGATTGAAGACCGCCTCCAAGACCGCGCGCGCATTATTAAGCGAGAGCCCGACGCCGAGCGCCAGCAGGCAGGGCAGCAGCAAAATTTCCTTCATCCAGCTCCGCGGATTGAGCTCGCGTTGTGCACATATATAGAAGACGGCCACTGAGACCGACGCCGTCAGAAAAATCGGCACATCGAGCAGGAACGTCCGGAGCATGCCTGGCTGCGGGCCGCCGGTCGAAGGATGCAGCAGCACGCACAAACACGCGAGAAGAAGGTAGGCGAAGTTCGAGGTGAGATGCGCGGTCGCCTCGAACTTGATCGTCAAGGGCAGATCGCTTCGCCAGATGGTGGGGAGCAATTTCTTGCAGGTTTGGATCGAACCCTTGGTCCAGCGATGCTGCTGCGATTTGAAACCGTTCATGTCCACCGGCAATTCCGCCGGCGTGATCACATCCGGCAGAAAAATAAACTTCCAGCCCCCG
>DASXNS010000222.1:0-7275 GCA_036494865.1 Chthoniobacterales bacterium
CTACAAAAACGTGATCGCCCAGCTCGGTAGAGCCGGCGATGCCGACCTGCGAAACGAGCAGGCAATGCTTTCCGATCTTCACGTTGTGCCCGATCTGCACGAGGTTATCGATCTTGGTCCCCTCGCCTATTACCGTTTCGCCCAGGGCCGCGCGATCGATCGTTGTGCCAGCTCCTATTTCGACGTCGTCTTCAATCCGGACTATGCCAATCTGCGGAATCTTATGATGTTTCCCATCGTGCGTGGCAAAGCCGTATCCATCGGAACCGATCACGACGCCGGCATGGATGATGCATCTTCGACCGATGCGCATGCCGTCGTAGATGACCGCATTCGGATAGATGACGCACTCATCTCCAATCCTGGAGCCGGCTTCGATCGAGACGCCGTGGAATATCGTGACGTTATTTCCGATCACGACATTATCGCCGATGACGGCAAAGGGGCCGACTGCGATATTTTCGCCGAGTTTGGCACTGGGAGCGATGGAGGCCTGGGGCGAGAGGTTCTTCGGCATCGGCCGCGCGCCGAACCATCGGGTCATCACTCGCGCCACGGCAAAATAAGGATCCTCAACGCGAATCCATCTGTCGTCTTCGCTTTCCAGATTCTGCGGCACCAGGATCGCGCCGGCTTTTGTTCCAACAAGCTGCTCGGCGTACTTCCGGTTGCTGAGAAAACTTAAGTGTTCGTTGCGAGCCTGCGCGAGGGGCGCGATGGCGTTCACCTTGCGATCGCGATCCCCGGCGTAGCGACCGCGAACGAAATCGACGATTTCTCCTACGGAAACAGAAATCATTGCCAAGAGTGTAACGGATTGCCCGGCGATTAAGAAGCCGGACGTTTCGGAGAAACGCCGCTCCTATTCCACCTCGACGGGCTGGGCCGCAACCTCGCTCAGCGATGGATCCGAAGGCGTGATATCAACTGGCGCCGCCTCGATCGAGATGATGGCGAAGCGGCGTGTTTCTTCTTGGTCGGTCAGGGTAACGACGTCACCAAGCTTGTGCCCGAGCAAGGCCTGGCCGATCGCGGTTTGGTAGGAAATGATTCCGCGCTCCGGATCGCCGTCCCACGCGCCCAGGACGGTGTAGGTCTCCTCCTCGCCGGAATCGGAATCGCGCAAAGTAACAATCGTGCCTATGGAAACCTGGGTCGTGTCCGGACTTTCAAACGCCGTTCCCCGCGCGCGATGAAGCGCGGCTTCCAGCTCGGATTTCCGGCGCATTAGCACGGCCTGCATTTCCTTCGCGGCCTTGAACTCAAAATTCTCCCGCAGATCGCCGTAAGAGCGCGCGACGCCGATCTCCTTGCTGTTCTCCGGAATTTTCTTGTTGATCAGCTCTTCGTATTCGGCCTTGCGCTTGTCGAGACTGCTCCAAGAGACAATCAGCGCTTCGCTTTTCTCTTCCTTTTGTTCGCCGGTGATCACGCTTTCCAGTTCCGGATAAAGTTTGATGATGCGGGCGAGGAGCGAGCGCTTGGTCAACTCATCGAATACGGGGGTCAACATCAGCCGGCGCATCGCATCGCGGGCCACGCCCAGCTCAGCGCCCGCAAACATGTCCGGAATTAACTCCCGGTCTTCCAGCAACAAATCGCGCAGCTTACTGCCGCGGCTGTTTTCGTTATGTTGATCGCGCTCGAGCGCGGACAGGATTGCGCCGAGCAATTCGGGCGCGACTAATTCACGCCATTCGCCCTCGCGCTCCTTGCAAAGCCAGACCAGTGCTTCGCTCGTGACCGAATGCTCGCGGATTCCACGTCGGAGAAACGCGCGCAATTCCTCCTGCGTTCCCGTCTCCGCAAACACACGCGGAATTTGCAAGACCGCCCGCGCGTGATTGCTCTGCATCAATTGCAATCCACGGACGGTCCAGCCAGGACCTAGCGCGGCCGGCAGCGCGTGCAAGACGCGGCGTTCTTTTGCTGCCGGAAGCTTCGGCAGAATTTTGATCAGTCGAGTTTCTTCCTCTGCGATCAAGCGGCTCAAAGTCAGATTCGGGTTCGTGGTTTTGAGTTGCGGAGAGCGCGCGATCAAATCATCACGCGCCATGACCAGCTCGAAAACGAGCGCCGGATTCAATCGCTGATTTCGCGACGCAGCTTCTTCGATCGTGTTGATGATCGGTTGCAGCTGCGTCTCCGGTTTGTCGAATTCGTGATGAAACTTAATGATCTGATCAAGCGCCGCTGCCTGTTCTTTCGGCTGGCGCGCCTGATTGAAAAAAGTGATCAGCTCGTTCGCGCGTGCGACTTTCTCGCCTCGCAACTGGATCGGCTCGCTTTTCTTCGCCGGGATTAGGAAGTACCCTTCTTTGTTCAGGATTTTTTTGGTCGATTCCCACCAGCGCTTCCATTCCAGCTCGTTGAAAATATCGCCGATCACGAGCTGGCTGATTTGCGCGATGGTCGCGGCTCCGCCGAGGCTCTCGAGAATGTTTCGGACCAACGCGGCCGGATCTTTTTTTACCAGCTCCTTGATTCCCTTCAGGTCATTCGCTTTTTTCGCGAGGAAATGCTCCGGCGGAATCACCGTGAGATTGTCGGCCGCGTAGGAAAGCTGCATCGCGTGTCCTTTTTTTCCGGGGAAATCGATCAGGATTTGATTGAGGAGGAGATTCCATTCGGCGACCCGGCCGAACCCCCAACTTTTATGCAGACAAAAAGTGCCGGGTTGAAGTTTTTCGATCTGATCCGCGGCGCGCGCACTGAGCTTTCCTGACTCGACCAGCTTTTCCAATTCGGCATCCATGCGGGTCGGAAAGCTACGGAGAACGCTGGATTTGGCGAGTGAAAATTGGCTGCGACCAGGCATTTGCGTCTGTCGCGGCTCGATTACAAAAACCTTTGCGATTGCGACCGAGTGCAGCGCATGGAACGGTCTGCGCCGTGTCGACGAACATCTGGTTTTGGGTCGCCTTCAATGTCGGCGTGTTCCTGGCCCTGGCCATCGATCTTCTGAGTTTCAAGCGACGTGGACGCGAATTGAGCATGCGCGCTGCAATTCTGCGCAGCCTCATTTGGGTGTTCGTCTCACTCGCATTCAACGTTCTCGTCTGGAAATGGCGCGGCGCGGATACCGGCCTCGATTTCTTCACCGGCTACCTGATCGAATACTCGCTCAGCGTCGATAACATCTTCGTCTTCGTTCTTATCTTCACTTACTTTCGCGTCCCGCCGCAGTCGCAACATCGCGTCCTCGTCTGGGGAATTTTAGGCGCGCTCGTCATGCGCGGCATCATGATCTGGCTCGGCGTCACTTTGGTGGAGCGGTTCCATTTCGTTCTCTACATTTTCGGCGGGTTTCTTCTCATCACTGGTTTGCGAATGCTTTTCGGCGGACAGGGCAAAATGGATTTCGAGAAAAGTTTCTTCATGAAATTTTGTCGCAAGACGCTTCCGATCACGCCGGATTTCTACGGCCCCCGCTTCGCCGTTCGGGTCGACGGCCGCTTGATGTTCACTCCGCTCCTCCTCGTGCTTCTTCTGATCGACGTGATGGATCTCATCTTCGCGGTCGATTCCATTCCGGCGGTCTTTGCGATTACCACCGATCGATTCATCGTCTACACCTCGAACATCTGCGCCATTCTTGGTTTGCGCTCGCTCTACTTTCTTCTCGCCCGCATGGTCGACCGTTTCATTTATCTCAAGACAGGCCTCGCCATCATTCTCGGTTTCGTCGGAACGAAAATGATCGTGGCGGAGCGTTTCCCGATTCCGAACTGGGTTTCGCTCGCGGTCATCGTCATCGTTTTGGCGACGACGATCACGGTCTCGATGAGTGTGACGAAAAACCGCGCCACAAAAGCGGAACAAAATTGAAATCTTGCCTTCGCCGTTGAAAACCAGTTAGCTGATCGCAGCTATGAAAAACCTGCTCGCTGCCGTGCTCCTCTTCGGCTTCGCCGGTTCCTCCCTCGCCGATATTCAGGATCCGCCTTCAAACGAATATGGTCCGACCCGCAAGCTCGGCCGCGGTCTTTCCAATCTGGTTTGCGGCATCGCCGAATTGCCGGTGACGATCGCGAAAGTCAACGACCGCGAAGGAAATTCCGCCGCGGCTGGTTACGGAGTCGTGCGCGGAGTTGGGCGGAGTTACATGCGCATTCACGCTGGGATTTTCGAGATTCTGAGTTTTCCATTTCCGGTTAATGGCGGCACCTATTATCCGATTCTTCCGAGCGATACTCGCTACATCCATGCGGGCTATCAGGAATTTCCGCCCGAGCTCGGCAACGAATCGAAGTATCCCTACGTCCGCCAGTATTAGCCGCGCTCTAGCGCCGTTTGTGACTGCCGAAAGCGGCATCCAGTCGTAGCGTTCGGCGGCCATAGATCGTCGCTACACTTCGCCGAAGATGCGAACAGTCGAGCTTCAAATCGAAGATGTCGCCTTCGGCGGCAAAGGCGTGGCACGCGACGACGGCAAAGCGGTCTTTGTTCCGTTCACGATCGACGGAGAACGCGTCACGGCTCGAATCACGCGAGAGAAAAAGCAATTCGCCGAGGCCGAGCTCGAGGAAGTCATCGATCCATCGGCCAGTCGTGTCACACCATCCTGCCCGTATTTCGGGCGTTGCGGCGGCTGCAGTTATCAACACATCGAATACGCACACCAGCTAGAACTCAAACAAAAGCAAGTCGACCAGGCCATGCGCCGAATTGCGCGTCTCCCCGATCCGCCGATGCAACCTATCGTCCCATCCCCGCGACCGTATGGCTATCGCAACCGCATTACCGTTCACGTCGAGGATGGCGTTGTCGGTTTTTTCCGTCGCGACGTCCACCAGCTTATGGACATCGCGCACTGCCCGATCGCAATGCCCACAGTGAACGAAGCCCTCGCGGCACTGCGCGCGTCCCGGCCGGCGGACGGCCATTACTCAATGCGCGCTCATTCCGGTCCCCGCGTCTTCGCCCAAACCAATGACGCCGTCGCCGACGCGATGGCTGATTTTATTTCCTCCGTTCTCACCGGCGAAAACGATCTTCTCGTTGACGCGTTTTGCGGCGCCGGCTTTTTCGCAAAACAGCTGGTGCCGAAATTCCAGCGCGTCATCGGCATCGATTGGGACCGCTTCGCGATCGCTGCGGCCCGAAAAGCCGCGGGGCCTAACGAAACCTACATCGCTGGCGACGTTGCGGTGGAGCTGGCGAAAACTTCAAGGAACGGCGGTTTACAAACCGCCGATCCACAAAATTGGCAATCCCAAGACCGCCGCACTTTGGAATTCTCCTTAATCGTCGATCCGCCGGCCACCGGCCTCTCCGCGGAAATTCGCCGCACGATTCTCGATTCGCCGCCGGGCAAGATGATCTACGTTTCCTGCAATCCCCCCACCCTCGCCCGCGATCTCGCCGAACTTACGTCCCGGTTGTCTGTCGTCTCCGTCACACCGTTCGACATGTTTCCTCAAACGGCCGAGATCGAAGTCGTCGTTTATCTCACTGCGAACGGGGATCGCTGATGGCGTCCGGAGTAGTGGACGGAGGCAAAATAATTATTTCACGGAAAAGCCGTTTACGATTAGATCGTGGGCAGATCCGAATTCTGGATGCGGGGTTTTTGTGCAACAGACAAAGCTGAAGAAGGATTGGTCGCTGACCACGGTTGCTCTCGACCGGCTCCTCAACTGGCTGGATGAAGGCGCGAGCTCGGAGGGTCAAGGGTATTTGGAAATGCGGCGGCGTCTGGTCGCTTACTTTGATCGCAAGAACTGTCCGGTGCCGGATGAACTGGCGGATGAGACGATTAATCGCGTCGCTCGCCGCCTGGAGGAAGTGGATGCGATCGAGACGGAAACTCCGGCCAGGTTCTGTTACATCACGGCTCGCTTTGTCTTCCTGGAATATCTGCGGACACGAGCGAAAGACCAACGACTGCGGAGTGAATTTTTCCGGGAATCTGGCCATGAACAGGAAGATCCGGGCGACGAAGAATCCAAGGCCCGAATGCTGAAGTGCCTGGAGGAATGCGCCGACAAGCTAGATCCGGCGAATAAGAAATTGATTTTCCGGTACTACGTCGGGGAAGAACGCGTCAAAATTGAAAATCGACGGGCGCTCGCCCGAGCGCTCGGCATCACGATGAACGCGTTGAGCATTCGCGCTTGCCGCATCCGTGAGCAGCTCGAACTGTGCGTTCGGGAACGGATCGGCCGCGGCAATGAAACAGTTTCAGAATAATTGTCTTGTACGTGGTGAATGCCGATGGGTCCCAAGATGAAGATGAACAAACAACTCCATAGCGAGCGACAAGCTATCCAGTACCTCCTCGGTTCCCTCTCCGTCGCGGAGATGGAAAAACTGGACGCTTTGAGTTTTACCGACAGCCAATTCGCCGGAGAATTAACAGCCGCGGAGCACGACTTGGTGGACGCCTACGTTCACGGCGAACTCACAGACGATACCCTGAAGCAGTTCGAATCCCACTATCTCGCTTCACCTCTGCGGCGCGAGAAAGTTGAGTTTGCCAGGACCTTTCAGCTTTACGCGAATGCAAACGCCCCGCAGGCGAGCGAGTATTTTGCTGCCGCACAATCAGATACCAGAAGACCCGCCGCCGGGCTCTTTTCGCTTTTAAGCATCTTCCAGAATCAAAGCCCAGCCTGGCGATGGAGCTTCGCTTTCGCCGCGATAGTGCTGTTGGCTGTGGGTGGCTGGTGGACTTTCAGTAATTATTCGGGACGGAACGATCACGTCGTAGCCTCCTTCGTTCTGGCGCCGCCCTTGCGCGGAAGCGCTCAGGTTCCGACCCTCCCGATTCCGAAAAAATCCGGCGAGGTTGCGATTCAACTGGAGTTGGAGGCGAACGATTATCCTACTTATTTGGTAGCGCTCCTCGAACAACCCGATAACCGAAGCTTGTGGAGCAGCGCTAAAGTATCGGCAAAGACGACGGGCACTGGCCAAGCTCTCAACATCTCTTTCCCGGCAGCTCTGCTAAAAGGAAGGACTTACGTTCTTCAAGTCAGAGGCATCCCAGCTAATGGTGAGCCTGAAATCGTCGGTGATTATCCATTCAAGTTGTGAGATAAGTTCAGGCGCGGCAGAGCGTCGCAGTGATGCCACGGCTTTCTCTTATCTTGCTCTTCCTCTTAGGGCTCCCGTTTGCTGCCCCGAACGCAGAGGCTCAGGGTCCTAATTTATCCGCCGCTCCTACCGCCGCGCAAAACTCGACGTCGGCGAAAAGCACGCAAGACGTCACCACGCTTGAGGCGGGCAAGACAATCGCACGCGAGATTTCCGGCGGAAATACCCAGAGCTATC
>DASXNS010000223.1:0-7290 GCA_036494865.1 Chthoniobacterales bacterium
CGGGTCGTCCGGATGAACATGGTGGAGCACGAACCATTTCGTGACCTGATCCAATGCATAGAGCGGAAGAGAAAGGAAAAGGATGTATTTCATCTAACGAATCAGTGGCTTATGGAACTAAGCGATTTTTTTTCGACGACATCGGCACAGCGATCGCACAATTCCGGATGTGCTTTGCTCGCGCCCACCGTCGGCCGATGGCGCCAGCAGCGCGCGCATTTTTGGTAGCTTGTTTTTGAAATCGTTGCTCCCGGCTCCGCGCCAGGCTCGATCTCGAGCTGGCTGAGAATAAAAAATTCTTCGAGTTCCTCTTTCGCGATGGTGGCGAGCTGCTTCTCGTCGCAGCGGAGGACAACAGCGGCTTCGAGTGCGTTGCCGATTAACTTTTCCTGGCGCGCGCGCTCGACCGCCTGGCCGATCACGCCGCGCAGATTTAACAAATTCGCAACCTGCGCGTCCGCGCTCGCATTGCGAAACCCGGCGTCGGGCTTCGGGAACTCCTGCAAATGGACGGAACTCGCCGGATTCAAATAACTCCACCCTTCTTCTGCGGTGAAAACCAGAATCGGCGCGAGCAATCGGCACAGCGCGTCGAAAATCCGATGCATCGTTGTTTGGGTCGCGCGGCGCCGCGGAGAATCGGGCGCGTCGCAATACATCCGGTCTTTGGTGATGTCGATGTAGAGGCTACTCAAATCGACCGCACAAAATTGATTGAGCGTGTGATAAACTTTGTGAAACTCGTAGGACTCGTAAGCAGCGCCACATTCGGCAATCACGTTTTCAAGCCGATCCAGAATCCAGCGGTCAACCAGCGTAAAATTTTCCGTTCCCTTGTCACGGCCGGTTGCTTCAAAATCGAAAAGATTTCCGAGCAGAATGCGAAGGGTGTTGCGGATGCGCCGATAAGTGTCGCCGAGACGCGTGAACATTTCCTCGGAGAAAGGAACGTCATCGGTGTAATTGATGCTGCTCACCCAAAGCCTAACGATATCGGCCCCGTGCTTCGCGACGAAATGGCCGGCATCCATCGGCTTGCTGTAACTGCTCGATTTCGAAATTTTTTTGCCATCGAGATCGACGACGAAACCGTGGGTCACGCAGATCTTGTAGGGCGCGCGGTTGTGGAGCGCGACGCTGGTCATGAGGGAAGATTGAAACCAGCCGCGATGTTGATCGGTCGCCTCGAGATACATGTCCGCTGGATCGCGCAACGCGGGATTTGTAGCCAGGACCGCGAAATGCGAAACGCCCGAGTCAATCCAGACGTCGATCGTGTCGTTGCGGTGCCGCGTGCCGCCGGGTAATCCGAGTTCACGCGCAAGCGCTTCGTTATCCAGCTCAAACCAAATATTAGAACCACGTTCGGCGACGAGATCAGCCAGCTTCCGGATCCAATTCGGATCAAGAATCGCATCGTCGTCGGCTGAATAGAAAACGGGCAAGGGCACGCCCCAGCTCCGCTGCCGCGAGATCACCCAGTCGGGACGCGATTCGACCGTGCCGGAGATGCGGTTTTCGCCCCAGGGCGGCAGCCAGCGCACCTCCTTGATCGCGGCGAGCGCGTTCGCGCGGAGATCGTCGATGCGGATAAAAAATTGTTCGACCGCGCGGAAGATGATCGGCGTTCTCGAGCGCCAACAATACGGATACGAATGTTGGTAAGCCTGTTCAGCGATGAGCATTCCCTTCGCGCGGAGGAGCGCGACGATGTCCGGGTTCGCGGCAAAGACATATTTGCCGGTCAGCTCCGGCAAGCCCGCTTCGTCGGTAAAACGGCCGTGGTCGTCGACCGGCGAAAGAATCTGGAACCCGCGGGCCCGGCCTAACGAGTAATCTTCCTCGCCATGACCCGGCGCGATATGGACGGCGCCCGTGCCGCTGTCCATCGTGACAAAATCCGCCGCGACGACGGCCGAAGTCCGCGGCAGAAACGGGTGCTGCGCGGTAACGCCCTCAAGCTGGCTGCCCGTTCGAACATAAGACTTTCGACCCAACTTCTTTTGTTCGCTGGACCAAGCCAATGCCTCCGGCGTCGCTCTTACTTCCCCGGATAGCTTCCATCCTGTTTCGGTTTCAAAATCGGTCAGGCGATCGGATGCCACGAGAAAGGTTTCTTTGCGGCCCTCGTTATTTTGGAATTCCGCAACCGTGTAATCTGCTTTGGGATGAACCGCGATCGCGAGGTTCGCCGGCAGCGTCCATGGCGTCGTCGTCCAGATTGCGATGCTCGCTTTGCCCGCGAGATCGCCGGACACGATCGGGAACTTCACGTAAACGGCGGTGTCTTCGCGGTCCTGATATTCCACTTCCGCCTCGGCGAGCGCGGTCTGCGCGCCGGTACTCCAGAAGACCGGCTTCAAACTTTCGTAAACAAGGCCTTTTTCGACAAAGATCGCGAAGGCGCGAAGGATTTGCGCTTCGTAGGCGGGATCGAGCGTGAGATAAGGATGCTCCCAATCACCGAAAACGCCGAGCCGCTTGAATTGTTCGCGCTGGATATCGATGAATTTCCGCGCAAAGGCTTCCGATTTTTTTCGAACCTCGAGTGGCGAAAGCCCGCGCGATTCCTTCACGACTTTGTATTCAATCGGCAATCCGTGGCAGTCCCATCCCGGCACGTAGGGCGCGCGAAAGCCGGCCATCGTTTTGGATTTCACCACGAGATCTTTCAGGATCTTGTTGAGCGCAGTGCCCATGTGGACATCGCCGTTCGCGAACGGCGGACCGTCGTGGAGAACGAATAATTCCGCCTCCGCGCGTGCCTTCTGGATTTGGGTGTAGAGATCCCATTCCTGCCACTTCTGGAGCATGTCCGGCTCGCGGGTGGCGAGGTTTGCCTTCATCGGGAAATCCGTTTTGGGCAGGTTGAGCGTTTCTTTGTAATTCTGGCTCATGCGCGGAGCGGCGAGGCTAACATCCGGGGCGCTGATCCGCAACGGACCGGGCAGGTTTCTCGCCGTCTGCGCCGCTCGGGACGACGGATTTTTCCCTGGGACAGCGGTTGTCCGCTCCTTCTGCTAGACTAATTGCGTGGAAAAAAAGGCAGCTCTGCGCATCGCACAGTCTCCCCGCGATGCGTGGGATGGCGCTATTTGGGGTTGGTTTCAGAGAGTGCTCGCGGTTTCCTCGCAGCAATCCCGGCCATCGCTGGTGGCATTGGCGACGCGAAGTCATGCGCATGCACTCAAAGCGCGCTTGTTACAGGAAGGCCAATCGCATCTGGGAATTTATTTCGTTACTCCGGCGGGGCTGCGAGACCTCCTCAGCCGAGACCGCGATCCAGCGTTGCCATTGCGCGAGCATCTCCGTCTGCTCCTCGCGGCTTCGGCGGAAAAAATCCTGCACGAATCGGCCGGGAATGAAACGAGCGCTGATCATCTGGCGGCGAAAGCGGTCGTGCGCGCGCCGGACCATTTGCTGCGAACACTCGATCGACTCGAAGCTGCCGGTTGGGATTTCGAGCAGCTGGGTTTGGATTCCTTTTCGCCGATCATCCGCCGCTTTCGCGAACAACTCCGTCGCTGCGATTTCTCTTTCACGGCACAGTTCGATCGTGAATTGCTGGCGCGCTGGCAGTCGGAGCCGCCGATATTCGAGCATCTTCTCGTTTCCGGTTTCGACGCCGCTCACTGGCCGCATTGGTTTCTGCTCCGCGCTGCTGTGCAGGCAGCCCGAAATGCAACCGTCGTGCTCGAAGAACAGCACGGCGAACTTGCCGATTCCGACTCTTGCTGGATCGGCTCGTGGGAGGAAATCTGTGGCGAAGCACAGCGCGCCCAGAAGCCCGCCCAAAATCGCGGCGAGGCGTTTTTCAGCGAAGCGGAGATGCGCGGTGAGGCGGAGCCAGCGAAGCGATTCGATTTTTTTATCGGCACGAACGCAACCGAGCAGGCAGAGGCGATCGCGGCCCAATGCGTTCGTTATCTGGCAGAAGAAAAATGCACTCGACTCGGCGTTATTTTTCCAGGCTTCGGTGCATTACCGCGTCTGGTCGCAAGTGCGCTCGCGCGGCTCGACATCCTCCATAACGACGGCCTCGCCCACCTCCTTCCCGGAATTTTCGAATCAGCCGAGTGGCAGGCCTGGCTGGAATTACAACGCACGCCGCGTCTGAATTCTTTCCTGCGTTTTCTGAATGCGCTGCCGGATCCAGCGGTCTTGTCACCAACTCTCAGCCGGCATGTTTTTGAAAACGTCCTGCGCGAAAGCTACGCGGAAGTGCTGCTGAATGACCTTGAAATCCTGCGTGAGTTCTGCGCGCGCGGCGACGATAAATTTCAATCAGCTGCCGCCGCCCTGCGTGCGTTTCCGTTTCTCCCGGCTCGCGCTACGCTGGCGCAGTTTCTAGAAGCGACACACGCCAGTCTCAGGCGGCTCGGCTGGAAACAGCATTCGCTTGAACTCGCGAACGTGAGCCACAGCTGGCCGGCGCGGTTCGAGGCCACATTTTCTCGCGCTCTTTTCCTGCGCTGGCTCGAAGAAACCGCCGCCACCTTCGGCGCGGCGCGGGCTCCCGCGGGCGATCATCCGTACGCGCGCGTGCAATTGCTCACCGTAGCGGAGGCGCAGAATCAGGAATGGTCGCACCTAATCTTTGCCGGTTGGAACGACGGCGCATGGCCACCGCCGGCCGGCGCGGAATTTGCACGCACCGAAGAAATTCGCGCTTTCAACCGCGGCGTCCAGCAGTTGAACCAGCGCGCCACCCGTCAGGGAAGCCAGGGTGAAGGCCACACCAGCATACGCGAAAACCATTCGCTTTATCTTGGACCAATTGAACAACGCGCCATTGCGCTCCGGCAATTCGAGGCGTTGCTCGACTCCGCTCCCGAAGCGGTAACGCTCACAGCGAGTCTCGTGCAGGAAGATGCGCCCGAGCGCTTCTGGAATCCGAGCGAATCATTCACTCAGCTCTACCGTAAGACGCGGCGCGAGCCGCTCACCCAGGGCGCACTCAAAAATCTGCAACGCGCGACCGCGAAGTGGCTGGAGGCTGCTCGTGGGCTGAAACAGACCTCCCTGCCCCGGAGCGGCGAGGTGGAGCAAACATTGCACGCGTTCAACGCGCGGCGCGATCCGTTGAAATGCGCGGGGGAATACGATTTCGGTCTTCGGCCTAACGAGTCGTATCGGCCTGTTCCGCGGCTGAGTGTGAGCGATCTCGAGCGGATGGTCGCATCGCCCGCCATCATTTGGATGAAACGCTACCTTGGCGTCGAAGCGCCGGACGACGCCACCCGTCCCTGGGCCGCCACCAGCGGCAAATGGGTTCATGGCTGGCTCGCCGGCATTGGTGAGACAAAAGAAGGAAAACTTTTCGCGCGCTTCCCCTCGCCGCCAGAGATCGACGAACGCATTCGGGTTTCGGCCGATGAACGCCGGGCCGCCCTTCAGCAGCTTTGCCACTCGTTAGGCAAAGTTGTGCCCGTTTGGTGGACCTCTGGCTGGCTCAATGCGCGTTATCTCGCACGCTATCTCGGCGGAAAAATCGGAAGCGTGGAGGACTGGAACTGGATGGCGACGGAGTTCTCGATTGGTCGCGAAGGCCCGGTGAAAATAACCGATGACATTGAACTGTTCCTGCGCGGCCAAATCGATCTCATTCTCGCTCAAAACGATGCTGCCGATTTCGCCGGCCAAAGAGTCTGGATCGTCGATTACAAGACGGGTGCGACCAAGGAGCTGAAGAGTTCCGACCTGCACGACAGCCTGGTCAAAGGCACAACCCTGCAGCTCGGATTGTATTCGCTGGCTCTGCGCGAGCTCGGCGCGGCGGAAGTGGAGATGAGCATTCTTTCGCTCGCCGTAAAAAGCGTCACGAGACAGTTGGCGGTCGGCGCTTTGATGGAACACACCAACGTCTTTGCCGATCTCGCCGTGATGCAGCAAAACGGCATCTTCGGCATGAAACGCGAAGTGCGGCCTGTCTTCGGTTACACCGCCCCCTACCCGCTCGCGACGCTGCCGATCGACAACGACATTTTGGAGGATAAATGGGCGCTCACCCATCCAAACCTCGTTCTGGAAAAAGAGGAGGGCGAAGGATGGTGAAACTGAGTGACGAATCCGCCCGCGCGCGTTTCGTCAGCGAACTCACCCGCAATTTCTCGGTCGTTGCTTCCGCCGGATCGGGCAAGACGACTGCGATTACGCAGCGCGTTTTGTCGATCGCACGTTCGAAAAACGCCCTGGAGATCTTGCCACGGCTCGTCGTAGTCACCTTTGCCAATCGGGCCGCGGACGAAATGCAGCAGCGCGCGCGACAAATCTTACTCGAAGAAAATTTGGGGACCGAAGTGCAGACCGCTTTCAATCGCGCGTTCTTCGGCACGATCCATTCATTCTGCATGAAATTGCTGACCGATTTTGGTCACTACCTCGGTTTGCCTGCGCCGCTGGAATTGCTGAGCGACGACGCCGATTTGTGGGCGGAGTTTTGCCAAAGCCAGACACGCATCGGCACTTCGCTGGCGGAAGCGGATCGCGTGCTGCTCCTGCGTTTAGTCCAAGCCCGCGATTTGATGGAACTGGCCCGGCGTGCCGGCTCGGCGGCCCTCCCTGGGCTGGAGTTGCCGCCGTGTCCGACGACAAATTTTGCCGAGGTTCATGCGCAGCCCGACAAGGGCAACGAAAACATCAGCAAATCACAGGCGGAATTGCGTGACTGGGAAAAACGCTACGCGGGCGATTGGGAATATCTGCGCTGGCCACCTTGTTTCACAGCAGACAACGCGAAGTTCACTCAGCTTTGGCGCGAGAAGTTTTCGCCGCTGCGCAAATGGATAAGTGATGCCGCGATCTGCGTTGCGGCTGAGGTGCAACGCAATTACCGCGATTTTCGGCTGGAGCGCGGCCTCGTTACCTACGGCGACCAAATCGCGCTCGCCAAAGAATTGCTTCAGCATCCGCAGGCGGCGGCGCGCATTCGCGAGCAGAATTTTGTCGTTATTCTCGATGAAGCGCAGGACACCGAGCCTGCGCAATTTTCGGTGCTGCTCGAATGCACCCGACCAACCGGTGCGAAGGGCGAGTGGATGGAAACGCGCGCCGCTCCGCCCCAGCCCGGCCGCTTCTGCATGGTCGGCGATTTTCAGCAATCAATTTACCGCGACCGCGCTGATCTGCCTTACTACCGGGCAGTGCATGATGCGCTCGTGAAGGACGCGGGAGCTGAAGCGCTGACCTTTTCGGTCACATTCCGGCTTGATCAAGAGCAGTTGCGATTCGTCAACGAAACATTCCGCGCAATCTTGAACGATACCGATAGGCAGGTCAGATTTGTGGAGC
>DASXNS010000224.1:0-5418 GCA_036494865.1 Chthoniobacterales bacterium
CGCGAGCGAAGTGCGGCAGATTTCGGCCATGCCGGGATCGCCTTCCTGGATCATCAGACGGGCCGCATCCGCATCGAGTGCGCCGTCCGCGGTGAGCGCTTCATTCAGCGCCTTGCCGCCGTAATCGATGCTGCGGACCAGCACCAATTCTTTTTTGCTCCCGATCAACACCGTGCTTTGGAGGTGGCCCATGTCGAGGAGAAGGAAGGCATCCTTGGCAAAAATTTCCGGATAGGCGAATTCGAAAGCGTTGAACGAGCAGATCGGCGCCAACTGCAGAATCTCCGCCGGCACCCGCGTTTTGGCGCACGCTTCGGAAATCTGTTTCACGCTAGGGCGCAACATTCCGCCGACCAGATATTTGGTTTTCGCCACGCCATTCTGGATCCCGACCTCGCGCGGTGCGCCATTGAGCGCGTGCCCGTTTGTCTCCGCGGAAACCGGGGCGCAATCGAGCACGAAATCCTTGCACTCCTGGTTTAGAACCGCGAGGCCGTTGAGGCGAAGCGCATTCCGCAGAAGATCGATCGGCGTGTTCGGCTGCTCGATGATGCGGAGAAGTGAGTCGGGATCGGAAATGGCAATCGCACAACCTTTCGCGCTGCCGCCGAGATCTTTAAACAGGAGCTTGAGCTGCTGGGCCAATTCATCCGGTGTCGTCAGATTCTGCGGAACCTTCCGCGAAGCGTAGCTCGTCAGCACGAAGCGCTCGTCGCCTTTTCGTTGGAGCAATACTCCTTTGAAAACGTGCTTGCCGAGATCGATACCAAAGACAGAATTTCCGCGCCTCGCCATGATGCTAATATCCATGTAGCGGGAACCGTGCCGACAGCACGGCTTTCTCCCCGCCCGAGCACCCTTCGGCGCCTGCCTAATCGCGGCTGAAAAGCGCAGGACGCTACCCTGCCGCAGCGGCCTGATAACCGAAAAACCGCCGGCATTTGATAATTTCCATCACTTCCGGCGGGACCATTCGTTCCCAGGCCGGATCGCCCGACTGCAATTTCGCCAGCGCATCCGGCGGATAAATCCGCAGAAACTTCGGATTGTAATCGGTGATTTCCTGGATGAAACCGTTGTCGATCAGATAACGGAAAAGCGATCGCAAATTCGGCGCGACCTCCAGCTTGGTTGCGGTCAAAACGTCGCCCGTCTTTTCATCGATCATCGGATAGACATAGAGCTTTAGCCCGCTTTTGAACATCCGCCCCAGCGCTTCCAGAATTCCGCCTTCGAGATTGAGATAATATTTTTCGTCGAAAATTTCCATCAGGCTCGGCACCCCCATCACCAGCCCGATTAGGCGATTGGTGTAGCGCGCGAGATAAGAAGCGAGCCGGTAATATTCGCCGAATTTCGAGACCATGACGGTGCGGCCTAACGACCCTAAAATATCCACTCGCGCGAGAAAATCGGCGTGATTGAGTTGGCCCTCCGAAAGCAAATTCTCCAGCGTCATTTCCATCAGGACGACCAGATCTGCTTCCGAGCTTCCGGATTGTTTCAGGAAAGCGGAGCGCGCGCCATTGAGCATGTCATTGGTCGCGTAAGTCACGGGACGAAAACTGCCGCGCTCCACCAGGATCGCTTTTTTGTAGAGAATGTCGGCCGGCTGCACCGTCTCGCCATCGGCCGTGAACATGACGGCATCAGTCAACCCCTGACTCACCAGTTGCAGACTCATCAGCCGGTTATCGACTCCTACAAACGCCGGCCCGCTGAACCTGATCATGTCCACCTGAATCCGATCCGGCGCGATATTTTCCTGCAAGGACGCGATCAATTTCTCCGGCTGCCGGTAATAAAAAGCGCCGTAGAGAAGATTCACTCCGATAATGCCGAGCGCTTCCTGCTGATCGACGTTCGACTCGTCCAGCATCCGGATGTGAATGATGATCTGGCTCGGTTCGCCCCGCGTTTCCTCTTGGAAACGAACACCGAGCCAGCCGTGCGATTCGTTATGCTGCTTGAAGCTCCGCGCCGCCACCGTATCGGCGAAGACAAAAAACGTGCGCTCGTTTCCCAGTTTTTCATCCAGGCGCTCGATCAACAAACTGTACTCGTGATCGAGCATGGTTTGGAGCCGCTTGCGACTGACGTAACGATCGGCGGTACCGTAAATCGCATCGCTAAACGTCATGTCGTACGCAGACATTGTTTTGGCGACGGTCCCAGACGCGCCGCCGACGTGAAAAAATCGCCGCGCTACTTCCTGCCCGGCGCCTATCTCAGCAAAAGTTCCATATTTTTTTGCGTCGAGATTGATCTGGAACGCTTTTTTGCTCGTGCCAACGTCCATCTCCGCATCCATACGGACTCAAGATGTGGACATTTGCCCGCTTCTCAACCCGCACTTGGCGGGCGCGCGGACCCGCTCCGCTTACAATCGCACCAGAGCGGCGCTCTTGGCCGGAATCCAACCACGAAGATCGTTCGGCAACTCCGCGTAGGTCCAATCGCCTCTCTGGCTGAGCACTTTGATCTCGCTGCCAGGAGGGAGCGCCAGCACGCTGTTTGCATTATCCGCAGTGGCCAGCCGCGCTTCGATGTTTTTGTCGATGACGATCGCCAGCGCCTCGCCTCTGTTTCCCGTCTCAATCGAATAAACGGCGAACACCGCGCCGGCAAAAATAAGGAGACAGAAGACCAAAAACGCAATGAGACCGCTCGAACGTCGCCGCGAAAAAATAAGGTGGGCAACAATGAAAAGCACCAGCCAAAAAGCAATGGACGCAGCGATGCAATATTGCGTCGTAGTTCCGACCGCGAGATAGCGTTCGATCCAATTTTTGGTCAACTCGAGGGCCCGCCCTTCATCCCGCGCGATTCGGAGATTTGCCTCCGCCTCCGGATGGTGCGGTTCGAGAGCGAGCGCGCGTTCGTAATTGAGAATGGCTTGGCCGAAGTTTCCGAGCCGGAACCAGGCGTTCCCCAAATCGTAAAATAAATTTGCGTTCCACTGACCGGAGCGGACGAGCTCCTGGTAACCGTCCACCGCTTCTTGAAAACGGCCCGCGTTGTAATTCTCATTCGCCTTCGCGAACGCCGAGTTTTGCTGCGCGCAGACGCTGCTCGCCGCGCAGAAAATCGCGATCATCGCCACGCAGCAAAAATTGCATCGCTGTTTCATGCTCGTAAATTCTGAACCAGGTCGAGTACTTCCTCGCGAATTTCGGGCGCAATAATCCGCGCGCCGTTCTGCCCCCCGCTGTAACGAGCTTCATCGCTTTTCTCGAATAGAAGATGGAGACGACGGCGCGTTTCGTCGTCTACTCCGAAAGCAAACGCTGCAATTTCCGCATCGACCGCATTTGGGTCGAGATTCTTCGCCAGTGCCGTCTTCAGCTGCACCACTCGCGAGGCGCGAGAGAAATATTCCTGCGGCGAAATGTCTTCACGGCGCAAACTGCGCTGGACTTCCGCCGCTTCCTGCTGCAACGCCTCGCGCCGTTGCAGTTCGCGGTTGTCGAGATGTGATTGCCGAATTTTCCAACCAACGAAGCCAAACAAGCCGAGCAATGGAATCAATTGCGCCAACCAGAATGAGCGATGCGCATAGAGCGGGGCGAACGTTTCTGGCTCGGGGGCAAGCTCGGTGATTTGATGCAGAATTTCCTGCTGTTTGAGTTGGGTGGGCCCGGCCGACCTCGCGGAGGCCGGCGCTTGCGAAGCTGCCGGCGGCGGGGCTGCCGTCGAAGGAGCGCCTCCTTCCACTCGCACCGGAATCGGATCGCTGCGCAAGGTGGCGTATTGTTCCTTCAAGGGATCGAAGTAGCTGAAAACCTGCGCGGGAATATTCTCTTTCCGCTCGTTTGGACTCAGAACCGTCTCGAATGTTTTCGCGCCGCTGATTCCGACATCGTCGTCCGGCTCAAAATTTGCCGAGGGCGGATACTTGTGCCATCCGCGATCGTTCTCAAAAGACGGCGCTGTTACTCGGTCGAAATTTCCCCGGCCCGAAATCCGTGCGGTCACCGTGAACGGATCGCCGACCTGCGCGCTCTTCGGTTTCGCCTCGGTCGTCATCGTGAAAATACCAACCGCGCCGGCAAAACTTGGTGGCGCATTCGAAGGCAGCGCTTTCACCTCCAGCAACGCGGGCTCGCTTTTTAATTTTATCTCGCGCGACGCGCTCGGCATAAAGAGCGGGTCGTTGAAAAAATTATCCATAAACGGATCGTTAGGATCGAAAAGGTCGCGCGGAATGCCCGGATTGCGCGAAGAACGCGGAACACGGACGACTGGATTCACTTCCACCGGCCCGATTTCGATGTTGCCGCTGCGCGCGGGAGCGATGGCGGTTTTGAAAGTGAAGGTCTGATACGTTCTGCCGTCGATCGTCTCCGTCGTCTGGCGCGGCTCGCGGATCTTTTGGGTCGTGAATCCCTGCCCGGTGATGTCGATACCGCCGCCGAGAGATTCCACTGGAGTGTGAATATTGAATCCGAGGCGCACTTCGGCCGGAATCATTTCGCCCACATAGGCGGTCGATTTGCTCAGGATTAACTGGACGAATCCGATCTTGCCTGGATCAATTTTCTCGTCCGAGCGACCGGAACGCGATGATGGCCGGGTGCCGCCAGAACCCACCACATTAAGAGTCAGCGCCGGAGTTTGCAGCGAACCATTGTTGGCCCGGACCGTTTGCGGTGGAATCTTGAACGTCCCCGTTCGCAGGGGCATGACGGTGTAGTTGTAAATAAAACTGTAGCTGAATTGAAAATTGTGCCCCTCGAGTAATTGCGATTGTCCGCTGTAACGAATGTCGAGTCCGTCGACTGAGATTTCGCTCGGCGGCGTCGCAGTAGAGGAACCTGTCACTTTGATTTGCAACTGCACCGGCTGGCCGACCGCGGTTTCGGAATTGTTCAACACGGCGGTGGCAGTCGCGGCGGCGGCCATCAATTGTCCTGCTGGCAACAGAGCGCAAAGGATCGCGACCGCGCCCGCTTTCTGCAGCGTTTTTCTCATTCTGAGATGACTCTGGGAATCCGGTGAAACATTTTCCGATTCGTTGCTACCAATCGTTATAGACATGCCGCGCAACCTTGCGTTCATCAAGCTGCACCCGCTGCTCCTCGTCCTTCATCGATTGCAAAAGAAGCTCCGCTTGTTTCTCGCTCATCTCGCCTTCCTTCTCCGGCTCGTTCTCCGCCAGCGCAGTTGGTTCGGCCGGCTTCTCCTCGCCCGCGCCTTTCACGTCGCCGGTTAATTTTTTCTCCGGCGTCGGGGATGGCGTTGTTCCCGGGGCTGCGTCTGGCTCTCCTTCACCGGCGCCTGGAGTGGGCGAAGGGCTTTGGTTTCCTTTGTCAGAAGGTGTTGGTGATTGCGTTGCATCGGGCTGATTGCCGTCGCGCGAATTCTGCTCCTCTTGTTTTTCTTCGCCGCCGTTTTGCGCGGAAGGTGATGGCGATGGAC
>DASXNS010000225.1:0-4529 GCA_036494865.1 Chthoniobacterales bacterium
TCTTCGATACCGGCGCGGATTGCCAGGAAATGCTCCAACGAATCGAGAAGGAGAAGTTGAGTGTGAAATTGATTCTGCTTACCCATGCGCATGAGGATCACATCGCTGATTTGCGCCGGCTGAAAAAAACGACCGGAGCGCCGGTTTACATTTCAGAGCTGGAAGCGGCGGAGGGCGCCGAAACGATCGCGGAAGGAAAACGTTTTCGGGTTGGATCGCTGGAAATCGAAGCGCGACTGACATCGGGTCATTCACCCGGCGGGACGACTTATGTCATCGCGGGACTTTCTCGTCCGGTTGCGATCGTGGGCGACTCCCTTTTTGCCGGCTCGATGGGCGGCGGGAATGTTTCCTACGCCGATGCGCTGCGAAACAATCGCGAAAAAATTCTGACGCTACCGGATGAAACGATCGTGTGTCCGGGGCACGGACCGCTTACCACCGTCGGGAAAGAAAAACGCGACAATCCATTCTTCGCGTCGAACCGATAGAAAGTTCATGAATATTGGTTTCGTTGGCGTGGGCAGAATGGGCGCGAACATGGCGCGCCGGTTAAAGGATCGCGGTTTTCATGTCACGACGGTTTTCGATACGAACCGCGTGGCGGCCACTTCGCTGGCGCAGGAATTAGGATGCGCCGCCAGCCCCACTCTTGGAGACGTGAGCGCCGGCGCCGACATAATCTTTACCATCGTGACGGACGACGCCGCGATGCAGGAAATTTTTACCAGCGCGGACAATCTCCTGGCAAACGGGCAGGGAAAATTATTCCTCAATTGCGCAACCGTCTCGCCGGAGATCCATATCGAAGTGGAGAGTTTGGCGGAAGCGGCCGGCGCCGCCTCGCTGGAAGTTTGCATGGCTTCCAGTATCACACAGGCACGCGAGGGTTCGCTTTATCTGATGTGCGGCGGGCGCGAAGAAAATTTCCGGCGCGCCGAACCGATCTTGAAAGAGTTGAGCGCCTCACTGCGCTACATCGGAAAATCCGGCGAGGCCGCGAAGGTGAAAGCGCTGGTCAATATGGTGATGAATATCAACACCGCCGGGCTGGCAGAAGGCCTCGGCCTCGGGGAAGCGCTCGGGCTCGATCTCACGATGCTGCGTGAAGTTTTTTCGCAAACGGGCGCCGCGTCGCGCGTCCTGCAAACGGACGGAGAAGACATGCAGAATCGAGATCACGCCTGTTTCTTCTCCGCGGCGCACGCCGCCAAGGACAGCGGCATTGCGCTTCAGCTCGCGGACAAGAGCGGCCTCGATCTTCCGCTCGCGCGCGAGACAAAGGCGCAATACGACCGGATGGTCGGATCAGGCTTGGGCGACTTGGATAAATCCGGCATTGCCGAACTCACTTTCAAAACGCGACGTCCGCGCCGCTGACTAACCGACGCGAAACCGGATTTCGCGAATAATTTTTGCGCCGAAACGCTGTTTCAATTTTCGCAAAATCGCCGCTTTGGAAATTTGCTCGAACTGATAATGAAGCGCGGGCTGCAGCACCCGCACTGAAAGGATGCCGCCGCGCAGACTGACCGGGCTCGAGTGCGCGGCGATGAATTCGCCTACAATTTGCCGCCATGCGTCGATTACTTCCGTTTCGCGCAACCGCTCGCTTAAGCCAAGTTGCTGCATCAGCTTCGGAAGTAAATCTGCCGGCGCCTGCCAGCGATCGGCGCGAATTTTGTTGGCGGGAAGTCCGCGCCATTCGGCGATGACAGCGGCGCGGAGCGATGGACTCATCATCGGACCGATCAATATTTCCGCCGCATGTTGCTGGGCAGAATGTTGAGTTCAGTCCGGTATTTCGCGACGGTGCGCCGGGCGATCGGGATCCCGCGCTTGCTAAGGATTTCTACGATTTCCTTATCGCTGAGCGGAGAAGCGGAGTTCTCCTCTTTCACCAAATCGAGGATCGCATCTTTCACGCTGGTGTTGCTCATCGATTCGCCGCTGGAGGTTTGATAGCCTGGCGTGAAAAAATATTTCATCTCGAAAACACCCTGCGGCGTAGCCATGTATTTCCCGGAGATGGCGCGGCTGACGGTGGTTTCGTGGACACCGACAATGTCCGCGATTTGCACCATCGTCATCGGTTTCAGATGGGCCGTGCCATGATCGAGAAATTCTTTTTGCCGCAAAACAATCTGGTGCGCGATATTTGAAATGGTCTGCTGGCGTTGATGAATTGATTTGATCAGGAATTTGCCGCTGCGAATTTTGTCGCGGATATAATCCTTCACTTCGCTGCCGTTTCCGTCCTGCGACATGATGTCTTTATAAGTGTTGCTGATGCGCAAATGCGGGATTTGTTCGCCGTTCAGGATGACCTGATACTCGCTGTCGATCTTCTCCACTGTCACGTCAGGCAAAACATAATTCTGCGGCGCCGCGGCGAAAATCTGGCCGGGTCGAGGATCGAGCGAGGCGATGTTGTTGGCGCACTTTTGGATCTGCTCGACGCTGATTCCCATCCGTCGCGCGATCTCAGGAAAGCGGCGCTTGCCCAAATCGAGCATGTGATCGTGGATGATTTTGTATTCCAGGCTGTTTTGTTTGCCCTCGCGTTTTAGCTGAATAAGCAGGCACTCCCGCAGATCGCGCGCGCCGACGCCGGGCGGATAAAAACTCTGGATGAGCAAGAGCATCGTCTCAAAATCCTCCTGGGCGATGCCGGTGTTGAGCGACATCTCCTCGGGTGCGACCTGGAGAAAGCCGTTGTCGTCGATGTTGCCGATGATGAGCTCGGCGGTTTTGCGGTCGTCGGCATCGAGCGCGGCCTGGTTCAATTGACCCATCAGATGCTGCTGGAGCGTCTCCTGCGTTGCGATGGAATCGAAAAAGAACTGGCGCTTTTCTTCTTCATCCTGTGAACGGGCGCTGTAACTTCCCGATTGCGCCATGTAATCGCGCCACTCGTCGTCGAGTTTCGCGAGCTGATCGAACTCCGCCTTGAACTCCTCGTCAGCAGCTGCCTTCTCGGTTTGTTCCTCAGGAGTATCGGTCGTCGGTTCGGTGGCGAGCTCTTCCAGGACAGGATTAGTCTCCATTTCCTGCTGGACGAGATTGCGCAATTCGAGCAGTGGCGCCTGGAGAATAAGGAGACTCTGCTGCAGCTGGGGCGCAAGAACCTGCTGGAGAGAAAGGTTTTGCGACTGATGCATCCCAGGGCCGGCCATATTTCCGTCAGGCTAAGCGGTGGATGGGCCTAAAGCAATCTCCGGGCCGTACAGCCAACTGAAATTTTCGAGATGCGTCGTGATTTTTTTGGCGGAATACGACTTGCTCTCCAGGCAGGCGAACCGATTCTTGGATCATGAAATTCCTGCCAGGTCTAAGCGCCGTTTTATCGTTGGCTTTGGTCGCCGCGAGTCCGGCCCCGGACGCTCTCAAAACTCCACCGCCGGATCAGCAATTACTGGCACTCGTCAAAGAGGTGCAAACGCAGCAGATCACGATCGCGGAGAACCAGGCTAAGATCGACGCGAAGCTCGCTGCGATCGCGGAATACCTCCGACTCGCGCAAATTTATTCCAGCAGAGGAGGGAAGTAAATGCGCACTAAATTTCTAGGCATGGCGCTCGCGTTCGCATTCGCGTCCGCCTTATCCGCGCAATCCCCCATTCCAGTGATCGTTCCTGCAGCGACCGTGGCCGCAACCGAGAAGGCCCCTGCCCAAAAGAGCGACGCCAGTTCGTTTGAAGCGGCGATGAAATTATTGCAAGAGATGAAGACCGCGAATGAGGAGTTGCTCAGCAAACAAGCGACCACACTCGAGCAATTGGATGAGCTGGAAAAAGCGGCGGACCAAATCCGGATCTACACCAAACGCAGCTAAGGCGGACTTTCACCGCACCGCCCGGTCCCACTTGCGGAGCGCAAAAATCTCCATTGGGCGGCGCTACTTTTTGGCCTTCGGCTCGACCTTGCGATAAAGCGTCGCCATGCTGATGCCGAGCATGGACGCGGCTTTTTCGCGCGATCCGCGGCAATGCTGCAGCGTCGCCTCGATATAATTGCGTTCCTGTTGCTGGATGAATTCATCGAGCGTTTGTCCCACCGGCATCGCTGCGATCGCCTGATCAGTTTTATCACCCTGCGCCGCCGCGACGATTTGAGGCGGCAGATCCGTCGGCAGAATCATGTCCTCGTCGCATAGGGCGCAGGCGCGCTCGATCGCGTTCTCCAGCTCACGCACATTTCCCGGGTAATCGTAGTGGCAAAGAATATCGACCGCTTTCGGATCGATCTTCTTCGGCTCGCCGCCCGAAGCGCTCGCCTGTTTTTGCAAAAAGTGATTCACCAGCAGCGGCACATCTTCCAGCCGTTCCCGCAGCGGCGGAATCTCCACCGGGATAACAGCGAGCCGATAATAGAGATCCTCGCGGAACGATCCGTCCTTCATCTTGCCCTGCAACACCTCGTTAGTCGCGCCAACCACCCGGACGTTTACGGGTATGCTTTTGTTGTCGCCCACCCGCCGGACTTCGCGCTCCTGCAGGACGCGGAGCAATTTTGTCTGCAACGGCGGC
>DASXNS010000226.1:0-1618 GCA_036494865.1 Chthoniobacterales bacterium
TCAATTGCGAGGCCGGATCGGAAGAGGGGAGCACAAGTCCTATTGCATACTCTTGAGTGCCGAAAAATCTCCTGAGACTGTGGCGAAACTCGCGGTCCTGGAGAAGACAAGCGACGGATTCCAAGTGGCGGAGGCGGATTGGGAAATGCGCGGACCGGGCGATCTTTTGGGCACGGCCCAGAGCGGTTTGCCCGCGCTCAAACTGGGCAATTTGAAAAGCGATGGGCAGATCATGCGGGAGGCGCGCGCGGCCGCGACCGCGATTTTCGAAGTCGATCCGGAACTGGAGATGGCTGAAAATCAACGTTTCCGGAAATTGATTGTCGAAGAACAGGGACGAACTTTTTCAAACGTTAGTTGAATGAAAAATCTGCTCAAATTTATTGTCTTCGCCTTGCTGGTCAGCGCCGCTATTTCTGCGCTCTATGATTATCGGCTCAAGCATGGCGGCCTCGGTTTGCCAGCTCACACCAGCGGCGAAAAATACACTCTTGCCACGACGGCGAGCGTCGATCCCAAGGATGTTGCGGGACTCGAGAATCTGAACCGCGAGCGCCGCGCTCTTATCAGCAGCGTTCTGCCATCGGTGGTGAGCGTGAAGACCTCGAAGAAGGTCGCGATCCGCCGGCAGTACGGGCTGGATCCGTTCGAATTTTTCAATCGGAGCCCGCGCCAATTTCGCAATCCGAACGAGGACGCGATGGTGCAAAATTCTCTCGGTTCCGGCGTGGTTGTTTCGGCGGAGGGCCATATCATCACGAACAATCATGTCGTTGATCAAGTGGACGAAATCGAAGTGCAGTTGAGCGACGGGCAGACGAAGAAAGCGCGGCTGGTCGGCGCCGATGCGCAGGTCGACCTGGCGGTGTTGAAAGTGGACGAGCCGGGATTGAAGCCGCTCAAGTTCGGCGATTCGGATGCAGTCCAGGCGGGGGACTTTGTTCTCGCCGTCGGGAATCCCTTTGGTTTTGAGGAAACGGTCACCGACGGAATCATCAGCTCGAAAGGGCGGCCGAATCGAGTGGATGGTTTCGGCGATTTTTTACAAACGAACGCTGCGATCAATCCGGGCAACAGCGGCGGGCCGCTCATTAATCTGCGCGGCGAAATCATCGGCATCAATACCGCGATCATTTCCCGGAGCGGCGGCTCGCAGGGAATCGGTTTCGCGATTCCATCGAATTCTGTCCGCACTGCGATGGAGAGTTTACTGAAGCAAGGGCGCATCATCCACGGTTATCTCGGCATCCTGAATCTTCCCCAACATGGCGAGGAAACTGAGGGCGTGGTGGTGGATGATGTCGTCGCTAATTCGCCAGCCGCCGAGGCGCAGCTAAAAAAAGGCGACGTGATCCGGAAATTTAATGGTCGTGCAGTGCGGAATATTCACGAACTGCGCAGTCTTGTTTCGCAAGCTGAGTTGAACAAAAAGGTGGAGCTGGAGATCTTGCGCAACGGCGACCCGCGCAAGGTAACGACGGAAATTAAAGAAGAGCCAGTGAATAACCAAACCGCGCGCATTAATCCGCGCCAGCCGCAAAACCCGCCGGAGCCGGAGCCGAAGGATCAGCCGGATGAGACTGGTTTGCTCGGGGCGATCGACGTGACCGATTTGACT
>DASXNS010000227.1:0-10889 GCA_036494865.1 Chthoniobacterales bacterium
TTTGAAAAGCGGATCGTGATCCTGCGGGAAATCCGGCGTTTCCTGGAGAGTCGCGGTTTTCTCGAAGTGGAAACGCCGATGCTGCAATCAGTCGCGGGTGGCGCAGCGGCGGAGCCGTTTCGCACCCATCACAAGGCGCTCGGGCTCGACCTTTATTTGCGGATCGCGCCGGAGCTTTATCTGAAACGGCTGCTGGTCGGCGGCTTCAACAAAGTTTTCGAGCTGAATCGAAATTTCCGGAACGAGGGAATTTCGCGGAAGCACAATCCGGAATTCACGATGCTGGAAGCGTATTGGGCCTACGCCGATTTTGAGAAGATCGCGGACCTGGTGGAGGAATTGATCTGCCATCTTGCGCAGAAAATCTGCGGTTCGCCCATCGTTGAGCATCGCGATGCGGAGGAAAATGTCACGCGCACCATCAATTTGGCGCGGCCCTGGCGGCGGGCGCGGTATCGCGATTTGATTCGCGAGATCGACCCGGAATGGTTCGATTACACGAGCGAAAGACGGCGTGAGCGTTGCGCCGAACTCGGAGTCGAGATCAATCCGCGGATGGCGGATTACGAAGTCACCCAGCAGATTTTCGAAAAACTGATCGAAGAAAAAACGTTCGATCCGCTCTTCGTCACCCATTGCCCGAAAGAATTGGTGCCGTTAGCGAAACAGAATGCGGACGATGATTCGCTCGTGGACGTTTACGAGCTGATCATCAACGGCCAGGAAATTTCTCCGGGCTATTCCGAGTTGAACGATCCGACGACCCAACGGCAGCGTTTGCTCGAGCAAGCCGGCGAAGAAACGCAAAAGATCGATGAAGAATTTCTGCTCGCGCTCGAACATGGAATGCCGGCCGCAGGCGGGTTCGGCCTCGGCGTTGATCGTCTCACGATGCTGTTGACCGGCGCGGAATCGATCCGCGATGTGATTTTGTTTCCGCTGCTTAAGCCGAAGAGCCGGTAAGTCCGACTGGGCGTGGCCACTGCTTCTTTGTCATCGCAAGCCACGCCGCCTTTCTCGCGCGCGCTAGATAGCACGCTCCGTCACCCACTGCACGGCGAAGCGCGCGACCTGTCGCGCGTTGCTCAACTTCAGTTTCTCTTTGATGTGCGCCCGATGCGTTTCCACCGTCTTCGGACTGAGATGAAGCGACTTCGCGATCGCCTTGATTTCTTTCCCCTCGCCGATCATCTGCAAAATCTCCAGCTCACGATCGGTCAACCGGTCGGTGATTTCTTCCTCAGGCGCCACCCGATTCACCACCACTTTTGAAATCACCTGGCTCGCCATTTTCGGGCTCAAATAAGTGCGGCCTGCCATCACTTCGCGGACCGCTTCCAGGACGCTGCCGAGCGCTTCCTGCTTAGTGACGTAACCGCGCGCGCCGGCCCGCAGCGAACGCACGGCATAAAGCGATTCGTCGTGCATGGAAAGAATCAGGACTGGCATCCGCGGAAACTCGGCCAGGATCATTTTCGTCAGCTCGATCCCGTTCGTCCCTTTCAAACCCAGATCGGCGATCACCAAATGCGGTTTGACTTTGCGAATAACTTCCATCGTTTCGCTCGCGCTGGTCGCTTCGCCACAGACGGCAAAGCCGTCGTCCGAATTAAGCAATTGAATCAGGCCGTGCCGGAAAAGCGGATGGTCGTCCACCACTACGATCCGGATCGACTCCGGCAACGCGCATTTCGGATTGGCGACCACGCCGCCTTTGAGCGCCCCGGTGGATTTGACCTCGGGATCGATCGCCTTCGCGCGAGCCTCTTTTACCTTTTCTGGCGAAACCGGTTTTCCGGCGGGCGCCCCTTTGGGACGCTTAATTTTTCTTGGAACTGGCATACGACTTTTGTCCGCGGCGCGGCTCGCATTTATTGTTTTCAAGAGATCGCGCGGAGAGGCCGCTTCGCTCGCATTAATTATGATGCGCACCGCCGATGATTTTTCCGCGCCAAACGCGCGAACGCATCAGCGTTTCGTCGGTACCACACAGATAATGTCGGTGCCGCCGGTGCGCCGCCGCTCGATCTTGAGTTGCTGATCAGCGCCTCTGGGCTAATCGCGTTCACAAGCGCGCAAGCAGCTCGCCTAATTCACGGGCGCGCTCGCGCAGTAATTCGGCTGTGCGCGCCATCGATTCTTCCCGCGTGATGGGCGGCTTCGCCAGAACGAGAACGTCGTCGAAGAGACTACCGGTAGTCGCGTCATCCTCCGCGAATCCTACCAGGGCAAAAACGCGCTTGCCCAGCTTGCGCGCGAGCCCCGCCACTCCGCCCGGCGCTTTTCCTTCTCGCGTTTGCCGATCGAGCTTGCCCTCGCCCGTGATCACGATATCCGCTCGCCCGACCGCCGCTTCGAGATCGAGAATCTCAGTGACGAGATCGAAGCCGGGTTGAAGGCGCGCGCCGCAAAAACTGAGCAGGCCAAAACCGAGTCCGCCCGCCGCGCCCGCGCCGGCCTTCTCCCGAAAATCACAGCCGAGATCGCGCGCCACGACATCCGCCAGCCGGGCGAGAGCATTTTCCAATAAGAGCAATTGCTCGGGCGTCGCGCCCTTTTGCGGCCCAAATGTCCGGGCGCCACGTTCGCCAAGGAGCGGATTTCGCACGTCCGCCGCGCCCACTATCCGGGGAAGAACAAGATGAGGTGGACGCGAAATGTGTTCGAGGCTCAGCAAATCGGAAACCGGCCCGGTCAACTCGACCGCGTCTCGGTTCAGAAAGCGAAAGCCCAAAGCGCGCGCCAATCCAAACCCGCCGTCGTGCGTTACACTCCCGCCCAGACCCAGAATGATTTCGCTCGCGCCGCGCTTCATCGCGTCCAGAAGCATTTCGCCGACCCCGAGGGTATTGGCGCGGAGCAGATCGCGCTGAGATGAAGCGGATGCACGGACGCCGGCCGCTTCGCTCATTTCCATCACCGCCATCGGCTCTTCGCGCAGCCAAGCGTAGCGGGCCTGGATCGGGCGCGCGAATGGATCGTGCGCATCGCACATTATCCACTCGCCACCGCGCGCCTCGGAAATCACAGTCGCCGTCCCCTCCCCGCCGTCCGCTACTGGAACGATGTCGATGGTCGCGTTAGGCAGGGGATGGCGCAGACCCGCGGCAATACACTCCGCGGCTTCACGCGCGCCTAACGAGCCCTTGAACTTATCCGGCGCAACCAGAATTCTCATCTAGCGGCTCAGGATGACGACTTCGCCGCGACTCACGATGTTCGGTCCTTCAGCTTGCGCTCTAACATCTCTCCCACCACTGTCGGATTCGCTTTCCCGCCGGAAAGTTTCATCACTTGTCCCTTCAAAAAATTCAGCGACGCAATGTTTCCCGCTTTGAAATCCGCCACCGCCTTTGGGTTCGCGCCCATTACTTGCTCGCACAATTCTTCGATCGCGGCCGCGTCACTCAACTGCTCGATCCCCTTCTCTGTCACCACCGCGCCGGCCGATTTACCGCTCGCGAACATTTCCGCGAACACTTCCTTCGCTTGTGTGCCGCTGATTTTTCCGCTCTCGACCAGGTTCACTAATTCATCCAGTGCCGCCGGACGGATCGGACAATCGGCGATCGCCGCTCCTTTTCTTGCGAGCGCGTTTTGGAGATCGTTCAAGATCCAGTTCGCGATGCTCTTCGGCTTCCGCGCTCCTACGGCCGCCGTCTCAAAATAACCTGCGAGCGCGAGATCATCCGCCAAAACACTCGCGTCGTACGCGCTCACGCCATACTGCTTCATGAAACGCGCGCGCTTCGCTTTCGGCAGCTCCGGCATTCGCGCGCGCGCCGCTTCCACGAGCGCTTCGGTCTTCACCGGCACCAAATCCGGATCGGCGAAATAGCGGTAATCATGCGCGAACTCCTTTGTCCGCATCAGAAACGTCTCACCCGCCACATCATCCCAGCCGCGCGTCTCCTGTTCCAATTTTTCGCCGCCTTCCAGCGCCGCTGTTTGCCGCCGGACTTCATAAGCGAGGGCGCGCCGTACACCGCTGATCGAGTTCAGATTCTTAATCTCGATTTTGGCGCCGAGCTCCTGCTCATCCGCTCGCCTGACGGAAATATTGCAGTCGCAACGCAACTGCCCCTTCTCCATGTCGGCATCGCTTACCCCGCCGTAGATCAGGATTTGTTTGAGCGCGCTCAGGAATGCAAACGCTTCCTCCGGCGAATCGATTTCCGGCTGGCTGACGATCTCCATCAACGGCGTGCCCGCGCGGTTGAAATCGATCCCGGTGCTGTTTTCGAAATGAAAACTTTTCGCTACGTCTTCTTCGAGATGAATCCGGACCAGCGCCACTTCCTTATCGGAAACAGCGATATTTTTCTGCGCGTCCTTCGGATGAGCGAGATCGTGCAGCGGCACCGCGCCCTTCACGCATAGCGGCAAATCGTATTGCGAGATCTGATAATTCTTCGGCATGTCGGGGTAGAAATAATTCTTCCGATCGAACTTCGAGAGAGAACTGATGTCGCAGCCAAGCATCAGGCCGGTGAGGACCGTCAGTTCGAGCGCTTCATGATTCATCACCGGCAGCGCGCCGGGCAATCCCAGACAAGTCGGACAGGTGCGCGAATTCGGTGCCGCGCCAAATTCCACCGGACAAGCGCAGAACATTTTCGACCGCGTCTTGAGCTGGACATGCACTTCAAGACCGATGGAGGTGAGCATTGACGATCGATTAGATGCAGCTGACTTGCCTGATTCCACAGTCTTCCAATCTGCATTCTGACATCTGCAATCTGCAATTATTTCTTCGCCGCAAACTCCAGCGCCTTTTTCAGATCGAACTGCTTCGCGCTTTCGGCCAGGCTCGGGTCGTTCGCGGCATCGAGGATTCGCGGATCGCGCAGCAATTCGAAAAGACGGCCTTGCGCGATCATCTCGGCGATCTCCGGATCGTTCCGCAATGCCACGATTTTCGGATTTTCGCTTAGTGCCGCGACGCCCGGGTAAGTGAGAAATTTTCTCGCGCTATCCGGATTGGCCAGCACGGTTCCCGTCTCGACCACGGTTTGATAGACGCCAGTCGGTATCGCGTCGGTCTTTTTCGCGATGGCGCCGACCGGGCCGAGCTCGACGGAATGTTTCAAGCGGGCCAGCGCCGTCATCAAGGAGTCCGCATTGACGTTGGCTCGAGGCGGCGACTCGTTAGGCGGACGAGAGTGAATCGCTGGGCTGCCCCTGTTTTCAATCTCTACACTTTTCGACCGCGACTCCACCTGCGCTTCGGCGATAGAACCCACCGAGCGAATGCTGATGACGACGATGCAGATAAAAAATGCGCCGAACAAAAGTCCGATCAGTGCGCCGCCGAGCCCGTAAGCCAGCCGGACAGTGCCATTACTATGTTCCGCGCTTCGTTTGAACAAAATGGTCCCGAGCCCCCCGACGAGCGCGTATACTAGGATGGCGAGAACCGCTCCGCCGATCGCGGAGACGATCATGTCCGGCATTTTCAAAATGGGCCGAAGCAGCGGCAGGAGCAAGTCACCGCCAAACAAGGCGGCGCCATAAGCGGCCACCACCCCGGCTATGCGCATAAGTTGGCGCAAAATTCCGAGGCGCCAGCCGCGAACGACTTCAAAGAGAATCAGGAAAGCCGCAAAGGAAACGAAAACTATTTGCCAAAGGGAAGAACCGGCGGTCATAGAATGAAGATTTCAGATTTCAGATTGGAATCCCGCCGATTTGCGTGCACACGGTTGGAGCCTTCTTCAATCTGAACTCTGCAATCGGAAATCTGAAATGGCTCGCTGGCGCAACGCATGATCGCAGAGAACGAGCGCGGCCATTGCTTCGACGATCGGGACCGCGCGTGGGAGAACGCATGGATCGTGGCGCCCGCGCGCTGCGAGCGTCGTCGCTTCATGCGAGGCGGTCACTGTTTTTTGATCGCGCGTAATTGTGGACGTCGGCTTGAACGCGACGCGGAAAAAAATGTCCTCGCCGTTGCTGATCCCGCCCTGGATGCCGCCGGAATTGTTCGTCGTCGTTCGGATTTTCTCATCGCGGACTTCGAAAGGATCGTTGTGTTGTGAGCCTTTCATCCGCGTCGCCGCAAAGCCAGAGCCGATCTCAAAACCTTTCGAAGCGGGAAGACTCAACATCGCCTTGGCCAGATCAGCTTCGAGTTTATCGAAAATCGGTTCACCAAGACCGGCACTGATCCCGCGGATAACACATTCGATCACTCCGCCTAACGAGTCGCCTTCGTCGCGGACGGATTGAATCAACGCCGTCATCAGCTCCGCCGCTGCTGGATCGGGACAGCGAACGGCGTTGCGCTCGACCTCTTCGGTCCGGACCGAGCTTCGATCGATTCTAGCCGAGACTTCATGAATTTGGGCGACGTAAGCGACAACCTCAACCGGTCGCGGTGAAAGTTTGTTCAAAACTTTTTTCGCCACTGCGCCGGCTGCGACGCGCCCAACTGTTTCTCGCGCCGAAGCGCGGCCGCCGCCCTGCCAATTTCGAATGCCATACTTGGCTTCGTAGGTGTAGTCGGCGTGCGACGGGCGATAGGTGGCCTTCATCTCGGCGTACGCTTCCGGCCGCGCGTCCTTGTTCATGACCAGGATCGAAATGGGCGTGCCCAGAGTGCGGCCTTCGAAGGTGCCGGACAAAATTCGACAGCGATCGGACTCATCGCGCGGAGTGACGATGGCGCTCTGGCCCGGGCGGCGGCGGTCGAGATCACGTTGAATATCTTCTTCATTCAACTCGATCCGCGGCGGGCAACCGTCGATCACGACGCCCACGCCGCCGCCGTGCGATTCGCCCCAGGTCGTAATGCGAAAAAGTTGTCCGAAGCTGCTGCCCATCCGAGCAACACTTAGCTCGCGCGGATTGAAATAACAACGCAGCAAGCTGAGCTGAGGAGCGTCCGCGAGGGGCGCGTGCGCTTCCCAGATTAAATCGCCGCGAAACCGGTGCGCAGATCGTCGATCAAATCGGCGACGTCCTCCACGCCGACCGACAGCCTAACGAGTGAATCGGTGATCCCAAGCGACGCCCGCATTTCGGGCGGGATGGATCCATGGGTCATGAGCGCGGGATGATTGATCAAGCTCTCCACGCCTCCAAGACTTTCCGCGAGTGAAAAGAGATGCGTGTTCTCCAGAAATCGCCGGGTCCCTTCCAGGTCGGTCTTCAACACGATCGTGACCATGCCGCCGAAACCGCGCATCTGTTTCTTCGCGAGTTCATGCTGCGGATGTTTCTCCAGTCCGGGATAACTCACCGACTCGACCTTCGGCTCGGTCTCGAGCCAGCGCGCGATTTCCATCGCGTTTTCGCAATGCCGCTCCATTCGCAACGCAAGCGTCTTCAATCCGCGCATCGCGAGAAAGCTGTCGAATGGTCCCGCGATCGCGCCGACCGCGTTTTGGAGAAAGGCAATCTGATCGCCCAGTTCCTTGTTTCCGCCTACCACGATCACGCCGCCCACCATGTCGGAATGGCCGTTCAGATATTTCGTGGCGGAATGAATGACCATATCGAAACCGAACTCAATCGGCCGTTGGATCCACGGGCTGGCAAAAGTGTTATCGGAAACGCTGATCGCGTTGTGCGCGCGCGCGATTTTCGCGACTGCTTCGAGGTCGATCAACTTGAGCAGCGGATTACTCGGCGTTTCGACCCAGACCATCCGGGTGTTGGGACGCATTTTTTTTTCGACTGCGGCCGCGTCCGTCATGTCGATGAAAGTGAAATCGAGATTCGCAGAGCGGCGCCGCACCCGCTCAAAAAGCCGGAAGGTCCCGCCGTAAAGATCGTCGCTCACCAGCACGTGGGAACCGCTATCGAGGCCATCCAGCGCCGTGGCCATCGCAGCGAGTCCAGAGGCAAACGCCCAACCGCGCGTGCCGCTTTCGAGATTGGCGATGCAACGTTCGTACGCGCTGCGCGTGGGGTTGATCGAGCGCGAATAATCGTAGCCCTTGTGCCTTCCGGGACTCTGCTGGACGTAGGTGGACGTCTGGTAAATCGGCGTCATGATCGCGCCGGTGGAAGGATCGGGTGATTGTCCGGCGTGAATGACGCGGGTTGCGATGTCGTGCTGTTTTTTCATGGGAAAAATTCTATTTCGCCGCGGATGAAACAATCAGGGCATCTGACGGCGCAAATAAGAGAGCAGGTCGCTCCGCGTGATCAGGCCGAGAAATTTATTTCCGTCCATGACGATGGCAACACGGCCGCGATCGAAGACGCCGAGCAGATCGGAGATCTTCGCGGCCGGTGAAAGCGTTTCGAGCCGATCGGTCATGGCGCTTTTCACGGCGTGATTAAAATGATCCGGCTCGTGATGTACCTTCATGAGCACGTCGGATTCATCGAGGATCCCGACCGCGCGCCCGCTTTCATCGACGACCGGCACTTGAGAGACATCGGCGGTGCGCATGCGCTTGACGGCGGTGAGCAAGGTGTCGTTAGGCCCGACTGAAATGACTTCGCCCGCTTCATAGCGGTGTGAAATCAAATCGCTCAGGTCGCCGTGCGAAGGCCGCTGGCCGAACCCCTGCTCGGCCATCCAAAAGTCGTTGAACATCTTCGAGAGATATTTGTTTCCCGTGTCGCAAACAAAAGTGACGACGCGTTTCTTATCTGTTTGCTGGCGGCAATATCGCAACGCGCCAGCCAGCAGGGTGCCGGTCGAGGAACCGCCCAGAATTCCTTCTTTGCGCAAAAGTTCGCGCGCAACATTGAAGCTCTCCGCATCGTCGATCTCGAACGCGTCCGTGACATAAGACATGTCCGCGATGTCCGGAATGAAATCTTCGCCGATACCTTCGACAGCCCAGCTTCCGGCTTCCTCGAGTTTCCCGGTCTTGACCCATTTGTAAAGAATCGAACCGGTCGGATCGGCCAGGATCATTTCCAGATTGGGTTGCACGCGTTCGAAGAAGCGGCCGAGACCCGTCAACGTGCCGCCGGAACCAACCCCAACCACGACGGCGTCGAGGTGGTGGCCCATTTGCTCCCAAATCTCGGGACCGGTTCCGCGTTCGTGCGCGAGCGGGTTGGCCGGATTGCCGAATTGATTGACGTAGAATCCGCCCGGAATTTCCTCGGCGAGGCGAGCGGCGACGTCCTGATAATATTCCGGATGTCCGCGCGTCACGTCAGAACGCGCCAACCGGACTTCGGCGCCGAGCGCGCGCACGTGCGCGATTTTTTCCTGCGACATCTTGTCGGGGATGACGAGGATGATGCGGTAACCTTTTGCGCCCGCGATGAGAGCGAGGCCGAGGCCCGTGTTCCCGGCCGTCGCCTCGATGATTGTGCCGCCAGGTTCTAATTTTCCATCGCGTTCCGCCGCCTCAACCATGGCGAGAGCGACACGGTCTTTAATTGAGCCCGTCGGGTTTTGGTTTTCGAGCTTCACGAAAAGCTGGCACGGCCCGGTGTCTATTCGCGTGATTTCCACCAGCGGCGTATCGCCGATGAGGGAAAGGATCGCGGGCGGCTTCGTTCCCGTTACTGAAGGCGCGGTGGAAAGTTCTATCATGAGGAAACCAGGCTAATGCGACCACTCCGAGTTGCTGTCCGCAAGAAATTGCTGAAGCACATCAAAACGAACCTCGCCGTAATTCAGGGCGTAGCGCAAATCGCCGCCTTTAAAAACCCAGGTGGTCGGAATCCAACTGAGCGGCAAATCAAGAAAGCGCTTGATCTTGTCCGCGCCGCGCGGGCCGGGGTCGGCGAGGATGGTCACGTTGGGTTGGTGGGCGAGCTCGAATTTCGTCAGCATGGCGCGGCCATCTTCGCCGCCGTTCCAGACGGAGACAAAATAGAATTTCACCTGCGGATTCGCTTTGATCGTCTTGAGCCAGCCGCCGCTTTTCAATTCCACCTGGCAATTCGAACACCACGGCGCCCAGAGATGGACGATGCTTAACCGCGGCGCTTTGATTGCTTCGGCCAGTTGCTGCTCGGCCGGCGAGGCGGCGAAGAGAGCGCTGGTCGAAACCAGCGAAAGCGCGGCAGCACATAGGATGAACAATTTTTTCATGGAGAGCGTCCAGCACAAGCGAAGGGGGAATGCTTCGAGGACAGGTGTAATATGCGGAGAAATCCCTCGCGCTCAAGACGCGCGGCAAGGAGGGGCGGTTTTGTAAACCGCGGCTCTTTGGTCGGTCGCCGGCGCGCGAAAAGGTGCTCACCCTGTTTCCCCCGGTTGACCTCTCGTAAGAACGTGACTAATATGCCGTCCCCATTTCTGCGGGGAAGCCTGGCGATGGTCGCCGGCGCTAAAGACAGAAAACCGGCTCCGCGCCGGCAGGAGAAAACTTACCGCCATGTTGCAAATGCAGGAATTGCTTGCGAAGTCGTACCGCGACTTCAAAGAAGGTAGCATCGTCAAGGGACGTGTCCTCGAGATACGCCCGCGCGAAGTCCTGGTCGACATTGGTTATAAATCCGAAGGCGTTATCCCATCCGCCGAGTTCGAGGACATCGAGTCCATGGAAGTTGGCGACGAAGTGGAAGTCCTCCTCGAACGCCTCGAGAATGACGAAGGGATGGTCGTCCTTTCCAAGGAGAAAGCGGCCTACCGCCAGAATTGGAACAAGATCGCGCAGGTTTTCGCGGGCGACGGTTTGATCAAAGGCAAGGTGAAGTCCGTCGTCAAAGGCGGCCTGATGGTAAACATCGGCGTGGAAGCGTTTTTGCCGGCGTCCCAGATTGACATCATTCCGCCAAAAGATTTGCAGCAGTTTGTCGGGAACACTTACGATTTTAAAATCGTCAAGATCAACGACGACAGAAAGAACGTTGTCCTGAGCAGGCGCGAGCTAATCGAGCAGGAACGAAGCGAGAAGCGCCAGAAGTTCCTCGAAGGCGTGAAGGTCGGCGACATGGTCCACGGCAGCGTCAAGAACCTGACGGAT
>DASXNS010000228.1:0-15983 GCA_036494865.1 Chthoniobacterales bacterium
GCTACAGGAGAGGGGGAGGCGGTAGCAGGGATGAGAATTTCGCAAATTTAAGAGGGAATTGCGGGCTCCGCCTCTTCTAGGGGCATGCTTCTAGCTTTTACCCACGCGTTGTGCTGGAACACACGCAATCCGAGGAGGAACATAGCCAGATCGTTCAGACGATCGAGATGTTCGAGGCCATAACTCGAACTCAGCCTGACGATTATCAGTCGCTCGAAATCCTCAAGGACGCTTACCTCAAGGTCGGGCGCACGGAAGATTCGCTCAAGACTTCTCGCCGGCTGGCTGAATCGTATTTTAACGCGGGCTCTTATACTCTCGCGCTGCAGGAGTGCGAGGCGATTCTCCGTAAGCAACCGAACGCCCCGGAGATCCTGGCCATGGTGGGCGATATCGAGACGCGTCTCCAGACGGCTGGCCAGTTGATCGTGACCAGCGGGCCGGAGAACGGATTGGTCGCGCAGGCGCCAGCGAGTGCAATGGATGGCGCGCTGATGGACATCCAGCAGGGACGGCATGCGCCGCATCTGCAGGACCGCGGGGATGAGCATCTGGCGAAATTTTTAGTGATGCAGCAGCTCTTCGCCGAGGAAGAGGTGAGCGTGGCGATGGCGACGGTGAAGCAATCGAACAAGGACCTGAGCGGGCAGGCGCTGGCGGCTTCGCTCCTGGATAAGATTTGCGGGGAGGAGGGGGAGAAGCTGGATGCGGTGATCTCGGGGTTAATCGACCGGACGAAATTCGCCTACGTGCCGCTGGAGTATTACGATCTCGATCGCCAGATCTCGCGGATGCTGCCGGATTATTTGACGCTGGGCCGGCTCTTTGTGCCGTTCGATTTGATCAGCCGCACGATCATGGTGGCGTGCTGCAATCCGTTCGATGCGGCGGGCCGGGAAGCGGTGCAGCAATCGCTCGATTACACGGTGACGTGGTACCTGGCGAGGCCGGCGGCGATCGTGAAAGCTTTGCAGGATATTTATCGGCTGGAGACGCGGGCCTAGGCGATGAGAAGCAAATCATTCGCTGAACGCATCGCCGATGTCCTGATCGAGGACGGATTGCTCCTGCCGAATCAACTGCAGGAAGCGGTCGCCATTCAACAAAAAGATGGTGGCCGGCTGCTGAAGATTCTGGCGGACCGGCAGTTCGTGACCGACCAGGACATGGCGGTGAGCATGAGCCGTTGTCTCAATACGCCGTTGATCAATCTGGCGAAGTTGCGGGTGCCCGAGGAAGTGATGTCGCTAGTGCCGCGGGAGATGGCCCGGACGAACAAGCTGGTGCCGATCGCGCGCCTGAACGGTAAGCTTTTCGTGGCGATGGCCGACCCGACCAACGTGCTCGCGGTGGACGACGTAAAGCGGCGGGTGCAGGTGGAGGTGGTGCCGATGATCGCGACCGAGAAATCGGTCATGGACGCGCTCGCGGGGGTGCATACCGGCTCGAACATGAGCCAGGTGCTCAAGCAGGTGGCCGAGGACGTGGCCAATGCGGGCGAGGTGGAAGTGCAGGCGGCGAAACACGAGGAGATCGATCTCGACCGGCTCGCCACCGACAGCGAAGACGCGCCTGTGATCAAGATCGTGAACTTGATCCTGGTCCAAGCGGTGAAGGAAAAAGCGTCGGACATTCACATCGAGCCGTTCCAGCGGACGCTGAAGCTGCGCTACCGGATCGACGGCGAATTGATCATGGCGGAATCGCCGCCGAAAGCGTTGCAGTTGCCGATCACGTCGCGCATCAAAATTCTGGCGGGACTGAACATTGCGGAACGCCGTGTGCCGCAGGACGGACGTTTCCGGATCAAGGTGCTGGGCAAGGAAGTGGACTTGCGCGTCTCGATTCTGCCCACGGCTTACGGAGAGAAAATCGTGATCCGTATTCTGGATAAGACGGCCCTGACCGGCACGATCGACCAGATGGGGATGGATCCTTCGACGCTGGACAAATTTAAGAAGGCGATCGACGCGCCCCACGGAATGATCCTGGTGACGGGCCCAACCGGTTCGGGAAAAACCACCACGCTTTATTCCGTGCTCCAGGAGTTGAACAACCCCCAATACAACATCGTGACGGTGGAAGACCCGATCGAGTATGAGCTGAGCGGGATCAACCAGGTCTCGGTCCGGAACGACATCGGGCTCGATTTCGCATCGGCCCTGCGCTCGATCCTGCGCCAGGACCCGGACATCGTGATGGTCGGTGAAATTCGCGACAACGAAACGGCGGACATCGCGGTGAAAGCGGCGCTGACCGGCCACCAGGTCTTGAGCACGCTCCACACGAACGACGCGGCGGGTGCGATCACGCGTCTGGACGACATGGGGATCGAGCCGTTCCTGATCTCCAGCTCGGTCATCATGGCTTGCGCGCAACGACTCGTTAGGCGGATCTGCACCAATTGCCGCGAGGAGTTTGTCCCCGAGCCGGAGATTTTCGAGCAGCTCGGAATGAAACCGATCGAGGGCGGGCTCTTTTATCACGGGACCGGGTGCGATCGTTGCAAGGGCCGCGGCTATCTCGGCCGGGTCGCGATCATCGAAGCGCTGCCGGTGAGCGAAGCGGTCCGCCGCTTGATCATCAAGCGCGCCTCTTCCGCCGTGGTGAAAAATCAAGCGGTGAGCGAAGGGATGAAGACGTTGCGCATGGTCGGAATCGACAAGGCGCTCGAAGGCATCACGACGCTGGAAGAGATCTGGCGCGTCACCGCGGAGGACCACTAAGACCATGCCCCTTCCATTTCTCAGCTATTTCAAGAAGGCGAAAAGCGCCGAGCCGCAAAAATCTTCCGCGGTAAAACCGGCGCCGATCGAAAAACCAAGCGGCGAGCGCTTGAGCAAAACGGTGATGCCGAACATCACGCGAACGATCGCAGCGCAGGAAGCGTACGAAGGCACTTTGCCTTCCCAGGGAGCTGCAATGGCAGGCGGACCGGCAGCCGCGCCCGCTCCGCGCACCATCGCATTTGGCGGTTCACCTTCCACGGCGAAATCGCGCGGATTGCCGCCAGCGGTCGCGCTCGCACTTGCGCCGAACATCGAGCGCGTTATCTCTCTCGAGCTCGCCGACATCGTGGCGAAGATACCGGCCGATCAAATCAAGCCGATCGAAAGCATCGACGGCACGGTCCGGATTCTCCTCAAAGCTTCCGAGGTGGAAAAAGGAATGGCGAGCGGCAAGCCAATGGTCGCGCTCGCCACGATTTACGAACAGGCCCCGGAAATTTTCCTGCGCACAATTCCACCGTCCAACGCCGCGCGGATCGCGCTTCCCTTCGCGAAGGTGCTGGAACAATTCGCCAATATTCAGGTGCGCCGCGATCAGGAGCTGCCCCAGGCGTTTCCGCAAGTCGAGACGCCGTTTCTCCAGGTCGCGCTCGAAGACAACTCGCGCTTCGGAACGACGATGGCGCCGCTCCAAACCGGGGATCTCCGGCCGTTGCGCGTCGATCCGCCGACAGCAGAATCGTTTGCCGCCGCCGAACCTGAGGCCGCCGTGCATGAGTCTTTCCACATGGCGCCGCCGCAGATTGCGCCCGAGCCAGCGCCTCCGCCTGCCGCCGAAAAACCGGCGTCCACGCGCATCCCTTTTAAGCTTTCACCGAATGGAACGGACGTGCCCGCACCTGAGAGTGTTCCAGCCTCAAGCGGGCCGTCCGTTCCAACTAGTTTCCCCGCCGCGCCGGCTCCGGTGCGAATTCCGTTCACGGTCAATCCCTCCTCGGGCGAATTGCGCGCCAAAGCCGAGCCGTGGATGACAAAAAATTCGGACGAACCGGCGGCGGCGACGCCGGAAGTCAAAATCGCGCTGGCGCTGAAGCCGATTTTGGAGGCGCTTCCGCCCATCCAGTTGAAGGGCGATCCGGCGAGTGTCCCGGCTGAAGCGCGAATTGAGATTCCGTTTTCCCTGGTCGAACCGCAACTGGCATCCGGCCGAGTCGGGCTCGCGCCAAAAATTTTCGAAACGGGATTGCCGGCGCAATATCGAGGATTGTTCGATGCCAGCGCGACGAATGCGGATGTGATGGTGCCGTTGCAGGAAGTCTTGAAAAATCTGCCGGCGGCGTCGTTGCGGATGCGTCCCGACCAGGAAGAGCAGGAAGCGGGAGAAGATTTCGTCACGCCGTTTTCGGCGAAGGCAGAGGAAGATGCGAAGCGCTTGAAGGTCGCCGGCACGCCGGTGGTTAAGCCCGAATTCGGCTCCGCCGTGGCAGAAACGCCGCCGGCCCAGCCATTGGCCGACCGCCCGCTTCGCACGCCGCTTCAGGTCGCGCTCAATACGGATGAGAAGCTCGACGGCCAGAGCGTGATCGGGCACATCAACAAAATTCCGGGGGTCAAGGCCTGCGCGATTTTGTTTGGCGACGGATTGAGCCTCGCGGGAAATTTGCCGGCAGAATTTGAAACCGGAGGGCTCTGCGCGATGGCGCCCGGGCTGATGCAAAAAGTCGAAAACCACATGGCCGGGACAAAACTCGGCGCGCTCCGCGACATGACGCTTTCAGGCGCGAAGGCTGCTGTTACTTTCTTCATGCACGAAAATCTTTGCCTGGCCGCGCTCCATGCCAACGGCGCGCTGGCGGCGGAGGTACGCGAGAAACTCACCCGTGTCGTGCACGAGCTTTCCCGAAAATATTCGCACCCGGTCTAGGAATTTCTCATGTCGATCATCAATTACGCCAGCCGCGAGATTCAGTTTAAAATCGTCTACTACGGGCCGGCGCTTTGCGGCAAGACGACGAACCTGGGCTACATCCATCAAAGGATTAATCCCGAGAACCGGGGCGACCTCGTCTCGCTCGCGACTGCGGCCGACCGCACTTTGTTTTTCGATTTTCTCCCGCTCAACGCGGTCGTAATCAAAGGATTTGTGACGAAGTTCCAGCTCTACACCGTCCCGGGCCAGGTCATTTACAACGCGACCCGACAGCTCGTTCTGCGGAGCGCGGACGGGATTGTTTTCGTCGCCGATTCGCAATGGGAAAAAATGGAGGAGAACGTCGAGAGCTTTAAAAATCTCGAAGACAATCTGGCCAAGCAAAACATCTCGATCGACGAAACTCCCTACGTCCTCCAGTACAACAAGCGCGACCTGGAAAACATCGCGCCGGTCAATTACCTCGAATACGTTCTGAACAATCGCAAAAAACGGGTGCAGAGTTTCGAGGTCATCTCGAGCACCGGGCAAAATGTTTTCGCGTCGTTGAATGCGGTCTCGCAAATTCTGCTCCACAAGTTCAGCAGACAAAACGACGTGCCGAAGACGGCCCCGGTGGCGATGCCGGCCGAGGCGCCGGTGTCGCAGAGAACGGAGGCGGCAGTATGAACTCAATTCCTTGTCTCACGATTGAGGACGTGGCCCATCTCGATGGAGTTCTGGCGGATTTTCTGACGAAAGCCGAAGCGGAGCTGACGGTCGTAATCGATCGCGGCGGGAATGTGATCTCGCAATTCGGCAACATGGAATTAATGGACGTGACGATCATCGCCGCGCTCGCCGCCGGCTCGTTCGCCGCGACCAAGGAGCTCGCCCGGCGCATCGGCGAAGTAGAATTCAACGCCCTTTATCATCAGGGAAACGGCAACCATATTTTCATGAACTCGGTCGATGACGACACGATCATGATCACCCTCTTCGGGCAGCGGACGACGGTCGGGTTGGTGCGATTTTACTCCGCGAGCACCGCGCCTGCCGTGGGCAAGTTGCTGAAATCGCTCCAGAAAAACAGCGGGTTTTCCTTCGACGCGTCCGATATTACCGCGCCGGTTTTCGTGGATCGGTGACCTGACCTGTAGAGGCAGGCGTGTCGCCTGCAAACGCAAGAGGAAGCAGCCGGCACGGCTGCCGCTACAGAAGAGGGAGCAGCCGGCACGGCTGCCGCTACAGAAGAGATTAGCAGCCGGCACGGCTGCCGGTACAGAAGAGATTAGCAGCCGGCACGGCTGCCGCTACAGATGGAGGCTGTGCTATCCGGTGAACTCGGCGGCGACGAGAGTTGCGTTGTGACCGCCGAACCCGAATGAATTATTGATCGCAATCCGCACTTTTTTTTCTTTCGCGACGTTCGGCGTGTAATCGAGATCGCAGCCTTCATCCGGATTTTCCAGATTAATCGTGGGCGGAATGACCGAATCGCGGATTGCGAGCGCGCAAACCGCCATCTCGACTGCGCCGGCTCCGCCTAACAAGTGGCCGGTCATCGATTTGGTCGAGCTGATCGAAACTGTGCCGGCGTGTTCGCCGAAAACGGTTTTGATCGCGCGCGTTTCGCAAAGATCGCCCAGGCCGGTCGAGGTGGCGTGAGCGTTGATGTAATCAACTTGAGCCGCCGTCGTCTTCGCATGATCGAGCGCCATTTGCATCGCGCGCGCCGCGCCTTCGCCATCGGGCGGGGGCGCAGTCATGTGGTAGGCGTCCGCGGAAAGTCCGTAGCCGGTCAGCTCGCAATATATTTTCGCGCCGCGCGCCCTGGCGTGTTCCAATTCTTCCACCACCACCACGCCCGCGCCTTCGCCCATCACGAATCCGTCGCGATCGCGGTCCCAGGGGCGCGATGCTTTGTGCGGGTCGTCGTTGCGGGTGCTGAGCGCTTTCATCGATGCAAAAGCGGCGACACCGACCGGGATGATGGATGCTTCCGAACCGCCCGCTAAAAAAATATCGGCGTCGCCAAATTTGATCATCCGCCACGATTCACCGATGGCATTGTTCGAAGTTGCGCAGGCGGTGACGATGCAAAGATTCGGGCCTTGCAATCCGAACTCCATCGAGATCAGGCCGCTGCCCATGTTGCTGATCAGCATCGGGATCGTGAAAGGGGAAACCCGCGAGGGGCCTTTTTCGAGCAGGACGCTGTGCTGATCTTCCAGGGTCTTCAGTCCTCCGATTCCGCTGCTTACGATCGCACCGAAGCGGCGGCGATCGACTTTCTCCATGTCGATCCCGCCATCGGCCATCGCCATTTTTGCAGCCGCCATCGCCAGTTGGGAAAAGCGATCGGTGCGGCGCGCGTCCTTTGGATTATTGAAGAAACCCTTCGGGTCGAAGTTGCGCACTTCACCGCCAATCCTGCAATCGTAGTTCGAGGTATCAAACGCTTCGATCCGCTCGATCCCGCTGACGCCGTTTTGGAGATTGCGCCAAAAAGTTTCCACGTCGTTGCCGACCGGAGAAATCACGCCGAGGCCGGTGATGACGACTCTACGGTCTTTCATCAGCGCGTTCCCATCCCTACGCTTTGCACGGTCTGAAACAACTTGCCTTCGGTCTTGATCGACGGGGCGATGATGATCTCCGTCTGTTGAAAGTGGGCGATGGTGCGCGCGCCGACATTACCCATGCAGGTCGTGATCGCGCCGACCAGGTTTTGACTTCCGTCATCCACTTCCGCGGGGCCGAAGAGGATTTGTTTTAGCGAACCGGTCGCGCCCACCTTGATCCGGGTGCCGCGGGGCAAGTTCGCGTGCGGCGTCGCCATTCCCCAATGGTAACCGCAGCCGGGCGCTTCGTGCGCTTTCGCAAACGCGCTCCCGACCATGACCGCGTCCGCGCCGCAAGCGAGCGCTTTGCAAACGTCCCCGCCCTTGCTCATTCCGCCATCGGTGATGATCGGGACGTAGCGCGAAGTTTTTTTGAAATAAGCATCGCGCGCTGCGGCGCAATCGACGGTGGCAGTCACTTGCGGGACACCCAGACCGAGCACGCCGCGCGAAGTGCAGGCCGCTCCCGGCCCCACGCCGATGAGCACGGCCGCGGGGCCGCATTCCATGATATCGAGGGTAACGTCGTAGCCGACGGTGTTTCCGACGATGACCGGGATGCGCATCTCGCGGCAGAATTTTTCCAGCTCGAGCGATTTATATTCCGAGGAAATGTGCTGGACGGTCGAGACCGTGCTTTGGACGACGAAAACATCCGCGCCGGCTTCCTGCGCGATGGCGCCGAACTCGGCGGCGCGTTGCGGAATGGAACTGACCGCAGCCACCGCGCCGTTGTCCTTGATCTGGCGAATCCGGGCGGCGATCAAATCTTCCTGCACCGGTTCCTGGTAAATTTTTTGGAGCAGCCCGGTGATCTCCGATTTATCGGCCTCGACAATTTTCTGCAAAACTTCCTGCGGATTTTTGTAGCGGGTCTGCACTCCCTCGAGATTGAGGACGGCGAGACCGCCGAGGTTGCTCATGGCAATGGCGAAACGCACATCGACCACGCCATCCATCGCGCTGGCCAGGATCGGGATTCGAAATTCGAGCGGCTCTGCGTTCCGACGAGGCAATCGCCAGATGATATCGACTTCGTTGGGATTGATCGTTACCCGGCCGGGCACGAGCGCGATCTCGTCGAACCCATAGGTGACGCGCGCTTTGCGGTTTCGGCCGATCCACATTCCCATTGTTAAATTTGCTCCGGTTTAAATCGTTCGTTCAAACTTCCGCAGCGTGGACACCGCGGAAGCAAAGCAGGCGTTCGATCTTCGAACTCAAACGCGCAAATCACGCATCGCAGCCGATAACGCAAAGCGCGGCGCTCGCGTCGGCGACGATTCCACTCACCAACTATCCAGAGGAGAAAAACCGCCGCAAGAAAAACCAGCAGATAGATCGTGACCAAGGCGGAGAGACTGACCCGGATCACGGCGCAACGGGTCCGGTGGCCGGCGGGGGAGGCGCCGCGAGATCGTTGCCCCACTCCACGGTGGCGATCCCCCAAACAAAATCATTTCCAATTTTGGATGGGGAATTGGGCAGCGAAGGAAAGCGGGAAAGCGACAGATATTTTCGCGCCTGTTCGTCCAGCGCGGGATCGCCGGAAGAAGTTTCGAGAAAACAGTAACGCACTTCGCCATTCGCGTCCGCGGCAACCCGGAATCGTGCGGCGTCGGGAGCATCCCGAAGCGAGGTGACAAATTTCATCTCTGGACCTTGCACTGCGCCTAAAGCTCCAAGCTCGGGAGAAACGCGGATGGTCGTGGGCACGATCGTCACTGGCGTTTCGATTGGCGCGCGCGACTGCTCAACCGGTCCTGGAGGATGCGCGCTCGGCAGGCGCACGTCCGCCGTCATTGCCGACACTTCTTTCAAGGCCGGTTGTTGCGTCAGGTAAGAAGGAGCGTGCTGGATTGTCGGCAGCCCGATCGACTTGCGGCCGGCGAGCGGCTGGGTGGTGGACGCGAGAGCTGGATCTTCAGCGTCGAGCCACCGCAACAAAAGCCGGCCTTCGGCGGAATTGGGCGCGATCAAATTGACCCGGCCAGGCGGCGGAAGGAGCGCGACAGCTGGCGGATAAACGATTTGGAAAATGTAGAAGCCGAGCGCGTGTAACAGAAGCGATCCGAAAAGAAATCCGGTGATCGCGAAGCGGCGAGACCGCGGATGTTCCCAGGCGAAAATGAGCCCCGGGTCAGAGGCGGCCAAGGAAGGGGCGTTCACTTTACGGGAGCCGCAGTGGCGAGCGAGACGGACGCGATTCCATGTTCGAGCGCGAGGTTGGTCACATCGACCACGAGAACGTAGGGAGTAAGGCGGTCCGCCTTAATGATGATCGGGCGTCCTTCTTTTTTCGCCGCATCCAGTAACGGTCCCAGTTGCTCGAGCGGCACCTTCTGATCGCGAAAATAAATCGTCGGCGCCGCGCCGCCGGTGATGCTGATGATTTGAGGATTAATTTGCGGGCCGAGCGTGAAGCGCGACAACGGCACCGAGACGGAGATGCCAGGCTGGAGGATGAAGTTCGAGCTCAGCAGCAAAAAAAAGATGAGCAGGAAAATTACATCCAGAAGCGGAATCACACCGAGCCAACCGAAATGATATTCGCTGGTCCGGGAAAGCTTCATGCGAGACGCAGCCGGCTGGCCGGGAAACTAGCGCGCTTCTCCGCCCATCGGCGTTTGAAAAGTGATGATATCGCTCATCGGTTCGCGATCCGTCAACATGTGCACCACTTCGATCCCGGCGCGTTCCATCTCGTGCATCAAAGTGTTGACCCGGGCGGAAAGATAGCTGTAGGCGACAAAAGTGGGAGTCGCCACCACCAGACCGGCGGCGGTAGTAAGCAGGCTTTTGTAAACGCCGTTGGAAAGTTCCGTCACCGTCGCGTAGCCGCCGTTCGAAGAAAGCGTTCCGAAGGCGTCGATCATTCCCGCGACCGTCCCGAGCAAACCGAGGAGCGGCGCCAGATAGGCCAGCGTCGCCAGGACGCCGAGGAAGCGCTCGAGCTTCGGCACTTCGAGTTGTCCAGCTTCCTGGACGATTTCGCGCAGCTCGGCGCGCGGCGCGTCATGGCGAATAATGGCCGCGTGAATGACTCGTGCGACCGGGCCGGGTGTGCCGGCTGATTCGTGCAAGGCCTCGGCGAAATTGCGACGCTGCACCAGATTGGAAAGTCCCTGCAAAAATTCGCCGACGTGAATCGTGGCGCGATGCAGATAAAAAAGCCGTTCGGCGAAAAGCGCGATCGAAATGACGCTGCAGGCCAGGATCGGCCACATCAACAGACCGCCCTTTTGGATGTAATCGATCATCTGGAGTTCTCTTAGCTTCCTTTGCGCCCAGTGGCAAGAGGCGGATGCGAGCGGGCCGGCATCCTAAGGCGAGTGTTTCTTGCGCGGGCTTGCCGTCGGCGAAGGCGCGCCGCTTTGGCTGAGGCGTTTTCCGGCCGCATCATAAACGGTGTAACCGGTCTGCTTCCCGTTGGCATCATAAGCATAGACGATCTTGTGCTGGAGGGCGTCGTCCTTTCCGAGCTGCGATTCCTGCGCCAGCCGGCCCGCCTCGTACTTATATAGAGTCTTGAAGCGCAATCGCTCGTCGGGACCATAAACTTCACCGCTGGCGAAGCGGCCGGCATCATCGAGGGAATAGCGAATTTTGCCGATCAGCTTTCCCTCCTTGCTCGTGGTCGTCGCGGTTGCGCGATGATTGAGCGAATCGAATTCGTAGATCGTTCGCGAACCATCCGCGTTCATTGAAACCGCCACGCGAACTGCGTCCGCATTGGGATCGGCCAGCTGACTTCTCGTTAGGCCGGCGGCGGCAAAAAATCCCGCGAGTCCGATCGCTACCGAAAACCAGCGCAACATGCCTCAGTTTAACGGGACGAAAAAAGGGCGCAATCTGACGTTAATTTTTATTGACCATTGGTACGGAAGGTGGTTAGAAGTGGAGGGAAGTGGATTGAAATGGCACGATTATCCGCTCGCGTATGGACGACAATTCCTATTCCCCAAAATTCTTCGCCGGCGAGTTCCGTCATTCCATCGACGAAAAAAACCGCATCACCATCCCGTCGCGCTGGCGTCGCGGTGAAGGCGAAGAATTCATTATTCTGCCTGAGCCGAATCATCAATATCTCGTCGTCATGTCGGCGGAGGAGTTTTCACGGATGAGCGCGCAAGCCGAGTCGCATCGCAGCATCTCGGCACGGGATCGCCGGATTTTCTCCCGTCAATTGCATTCGCGCGCCGAGCATGGGTCGTCCGACCGTCAGGGCCGCCTGCTGCTACCGGAAGATCTTTGCAAGCAGCTCGGATTGAAAGGCGAGGTCGCGCTGGTCGGCGGCCGTGGGCGTTTCGAAATCTGGAATCTGCAGAAATGGAAGCGGGCTCACGAGGAGGAAGCGCCGACCTATCAACACGTGGCGAATGTGATCGGGCTCTAACTTTGAAAAAATGAACGCGTTATTGTTTGAGCGGTCCATCTGGTTCGCAACCGGTCCGCTCGAGGTCGAAGAGGAGGCGCAGGAAATGGAGGATTTCACTTATCATCGTCCGGTGCTCGCGGCCGAGGCGATCGAATTGCTCGCGCCCCGCGCCGGCGCGCTGGTCATCGATGCGACCTGCGGCGGCGGTGGACACAGCGAAGAAATTTTGCGCACTGGCGCGGATGTGCTCGCGCTCGATCAGGATCCGGATGCGATCGTGCACGCGACGCAAAGACTGGCCCAATTCGGTGCTCGGGCGACCTTGCGGCAAATCAACTTCCGCGATGCTGGCAAGATTCTCGACGAACTCGGCATCGCGACAATTGGCGGCGCGCTCCTCGATCTCGGCGTTTCCTCGCGCCAATTGGAAAATGCGCAGCGCGGTTTCAGCGTGATGCGCAACGGACCGCTCGACATGCGGATGGATCCCAGCCGCGAGTTGACCGCGGCCGGTGTGGTCAACAATTACAGTGAAGAAGAATTGACCGGGCTCTTTCGCGATCTCGGCGAAGAACCGGCCGCTCGTCGGATCGCGAGCCAATTGGTGAAAGTGCGCAAGATCACGCCCTTCCATGAAACCATGCAGTTGGCGAAAGCGATCGAGAAAATCGTCTGGCGGCATGGCCGCCGTCATCCCGCGAGGCAAGTTTTCCAGGCATTGCGAATGGAAGTGAACGACGAGCTCGGCGCGCTCGAAGAAGGTTTGCGCGTTCTGACCAAGCGGCTCGAATCCGGCGCACGCATCGCGGTGATCACTTTCCATTCACTCGAAGACCGGATCGCGAAAAATTTCTTCCGCGACCGCAGTCGCGAATGGCTGGACCGGCCGGAATGGCCCGAGCCGCAGCGCAATCCGGATCTTGCTTTGCGACTCATCACTTCAAAACCGATCGAGCCCGGTGAAAACGAACAACGCTCCAATCCCCGCTCGCGCAGCGCGAAACTCCGGGTCGCGGAGAAAATCTGATGCACGCCCGACGCCGCAAGCATTTCAATTCCGTGGACGCCGCCTCGCTCGCGCGCTGGCTTGTCATCACCGGATTTCTGGCCGTGACCGGATTGATTTATGTTTATCTGACGCTCCAGCTTTATCATTTGGGAGATCGGAAGAAAGCGCTCGAGAATGAGCTGACCAGTTTGCGATCGCAAAATGATGTCGCGAGCGTGCAGATCGCGGCACTCACTTCGCGCTCAGCTATGCAGCGCCGGCTCAAAGAAGGTTATCTCAAGATGATCCCGATCGCCGAGCAGAGCATCGTGCGATTGAGCGCGCCGTTGCATGCGCCCGGAGAAGACGCCGTCCAGCCGGTGGCAAACAAACGCGCCGGCAGATGAACTGGAACAGCCGGATTCGTTGCGCGCTGGTTTGCCTCGCGTTCACGGCCTTGTTCAGCGCTTTTTCATTCCGGCTCGTTTATTTGCAAATGCTCAAGCACGACGAGTACGCAGGGCTCGCCGCGGAAAAGCACGTCTATAAACAGACGATCTTTGCGGATCGCGGCGCCATTCTGGACGCGAATGGCGAAGTGCTCGCCCACAACACGCCGGTCCAAACGGTGGTGGCCGATGCGACTCATCTGAATAATCGCGACGCGCTTATTCCGGTCTTGCGCGACGCGCTGAAAATTTCCGAGCCGGAACTCTCCGAAAAGTTACAGGGCGATCGCCGTTACATCGTGCTGAAACGCGAAGTGCCCGATGCGGTCGCGGTCGCGTTGCGTGAAAAACTGCGGGCCCAAAATCTGCGCGGGATTTATTTCGAACGCGATTCCACCCGCATTTATCCGAACGGCTCGATGCTTTGTCATGTCATCGGCTTCACTGATTTCGAGCATCGCGGCATTCAAGGCGTCGAATCTTCGATGGAAGAATATCTCCACGGGCAGGATGGTTATCGTTACATCGAGCACAACCGCGCCGGTCAGGAAATGGTGCTTTACCGCGGCCAGGAGCGGATGCCGCGCAATGGAAATCAGGTCCGCCTCACCATCGATCTGAATCTACAAAATATCGTCGAGAACGAAATCGATGCCGCGATGCGCGAATACACGCCGCAGAAAGCGACGATTATCTTAATGCGTCCGCAGACCGGTGAAATCCTGGCGATGGCGAACCGCCCGAATTTCGATTTGAATTTGCGCGCTGAGGCGAAACCGGAGCAGATGAAAAATCGCGCCATCATCGACATGATGGAGCCCGGATCGACTTTCAAAATCGTTAGCGCGGCTGCTGCGCTGAACGAACGGAAAGTCCAGCCCGACACAATGATTTTTTGCGAGAACGGCACCTGGAATTTCGGCGGCCGCCCCTTGCACGATCATAAAGCCTACTCCGATTTGAGCGTGCAAGATGTCCTGGTGAAATCGAGCAACATCGGCGCGGCCAAGCTGGCGCTCTCCGTCGGCGAGCAAAAATTTTACGAATACATCCGGCGCTTCGGTTTCGGTGAGCGGACCGGCGTCGAACTGCCGGGCGAAATCGGAGGCGTGATTCGGCCACCGCAATCGTGGAGCAAAATTTCCATCACCCGAATTCCGATGGGCCACGAAGTCGGAGTGACCCCGTTGCAGATGACGGTCGCGATGAGCGCCATCGCAAACGGCGGCAAACTGATCACGCCGCGGATCGTGAAATCGATCACGACGGAAGATGGCAAAGAGGTCAGCACTTTTTCGCCGGTGGTGCTGCGCCAGGTGATTTCGCCGGAAACGGCGCGACAAATTGGGAACGCGCTCCGCGGAGTAGTGAGCGATCGCGGAACGGCGGCGGCAGCGGCCGTCCCCGGATTTTCGATCTCCGGCAAAACCGGCACCGCCCAAAAAGTCGATCCGAAAGGCGGATACGAGCACGGAAAAGAGGTCGTCTCGTTTTCCGGATATCTGCCCTCGGAGCGTCCTGAATTTGTCGGGTTCGTGGTGCTCGATGACGCACACACGACCCGGCCCGAGTTGAACTACGGCGGCCAGGTCGCCGGACCGATCTTTGCGCGGATCGCGGAGAAGGCCGCGCGTTATCTAGATCTTGAACCGCATGAAGACCTCGGGAAACACCCGGCCGTCGGGCGAGTTGCCTTAACTAATGCTGCACATCGCTGAGTTTCTCGCGCCCGCGTCCCGTCATTTCATGCAGCTCAAAACTCTCTGCGCCGCCATTTCCCCTCGTCAAATCCTCGGCCCGCTTGATCGCGTCGTGGAAGGCATCGCGTATGACTCGCGGCGAGTGCAAAAGAATTTTCTTTTCGTCGCCTTGCGTGGCGAAAAAAGCGATGGCCATCAATTCATCGATCAAGCCCTCGAAAAAGGCGCTTCGGTGATCGTAACCGAGCATGAAGAAAATCGGGCGCGAGCCACGACGCTAATGGTGGAAAATACCCGGCGCGCGCTGGCTGATCTGGCGGCCGCTTTCTACCAATGGCCTGCTCGCCGCCTGAAAATGGCCGCAGTTACCGGCACAAATGGCAAGACCACGACGACATTTCTGCTCAAACATATTTGCGAGAAAGCAGGATTGCGCTGCGGATTGCTCGGCACCGTTCGCTATGAAATTGGCGATCGGGTTTTGCCCGCGGTCCGCACCACACCGGAATCACTCGACGTGCAAGAGCTGCTCGCGCAGATGGCGAACGCCGGATGCAAAGCGGCTGCGATGGAAGTTTCGTCCCACGCGCTCGCGCAAGATCGCACACGCGGGATTGAATGGGACGTTGCGGTTTTCACCAATCTGACCCAGGACCATCTCGATTTTCACGGGACGATGGAAAATTATTTTGAAGCGAAAGCAAAACTGTTCATCGATCTTAAAGAACAGAGGGCCAAGACCGAACCGGCGGCGGTAGTTAATCTCGACGACCGTTATGGCGCGCAATTGGTCGATCGTCTCGACAAAAAAATTCCTGTTATCACTTACGGGATGAATGCCCGCGCGGATTTTCGCGCTTCGAACTACCACGCGGAATTTGTCGGCACCTCTTATCAGCTCGATGCGCGCGGGAAAAGTTATCTCGTGCGCGTTCCTTTGATTGGGCGCTTCAACGTTGCCAACTCGGTGGCCGCGCTCGCTGCCGCTTGCAATCTGGGGCTCGGATTGCGCGAAGCGATCCTGAGCCTGGCCCGTTCTCCGCAAGTGCCGGGACGTTTGGAAGCGGTGCCGGCGAAGCGGCAATTTCAGATTTTTGTCGATTACGCGCACACCGACGATGCACTCCTCAACGTTCTCAAAACTTTGCGCGAACTTTCGCCGCGGCGGCTGATTGTCGTCTTCGGTTGCGGCGGCGATCGCGATCG
>DASXNS010000229.1:0-1537 GCA_036494865.1 Chthoniobacterales bacterium
TACCAGCTCTCGACCCACGCCGATCGGGTCAAGCACATCGCTCCCTCTGATTTTCGCCCGAACACGCATTTGCGAATGTTGCTCGAACAAATGGTCGAGGAGATCGCCGATCGGATTGTAGAACAACGCCGCGCTGCCGTCGAAATCGGCACCGTGCGCGCGCCGAAACATTGACGCCTATTTTCAGCCGCGATAAATGCATCGCGCCGTCGGCGTTTCGTGCACCACGATTTCGCAAAGGCCCGGGCAAAGCGGCTGAAGCTTTTGCCAGAACCACGCCGCCATATTTTCGATCGTCGGATTTTCCAATCCGTCGATCTCATTGAGGTAAGCGTGATCGAGACGTTGCAGGAGCGGCTTCATCGCCGCGCTGATCGCCGCGTGATCGTAAAACCAGCCGGTCGCGGGATCGACCTCGCCTTCCACTGAAATTTCGACTTTGAAACTGTGTCCATGCATCCCGCGGCACTTGTGGCCTTCGGGCGCCTTCGGCAATGTTTGCGCAGCCTCGAAAGTAAAATCTTTTGTCAATCGCGCGCGCATCGAACGGAAATTCGCATTGCTCTTCGCCCCTGTCATTCGAGACGGTCACACGCCGCGCTGAGTAGGCGTCCAGATGAATTTGTGCATCTGCAATTGAAAGCGCACCGGCAGTCTGTCGGCCAGAATCCATTCTACGATTTCACGTGGATCGATCCGACCAAAAATCGGGGAGAACAAAACTGCACGGCAACGTTTCGGAAGCGCGTGACGGATGACTTGCTCGCGCGACCATTCATAGTCCTCACGCGAACCGATCACGAATTTCACTTCATCGCGTGGGGTCAGGTGCTCGACGTTTGAGAAAAGATTGCGCGCGCTTTCGCCGCTGCCCGGCGTTTTCAAATCCATGATCCGGTGCACGCGCGAATCGACCTCCGAAATATCGTGCGCGCCGCTCGTCTCGAGGAGGACGGTGTACCCCGCATCGGCCAGCGTCGTCATAAGTGGCAACACATTTTTCTGCAGGAGCGGTTCCCCTCCGGTGATCTCGACCAGCCGGCATTGAAACGCAGCGACCGCCCTCGCGATTTCCTCGAGCGTTTGTCTTTTCCCTTCGTAAAACGCGTATTCGGTATCGCAATAAGAACAGCGAAGATCGCAAAACGTCGTCCGGACAAACACACACGGCTCCCCAGCCCAGGTGCTCTCGCCCTGGATCGAGTGATAAATTTCGTTAATCCTTAGCGTTTTCTCGCGCTCGGTTCCCATCTCTTTCATTCGGCGTTGGACGTTAGGCGTTAGGCGTCGGACGTTTTTCCCGACTGAGCCTAGCTCGAATGCAAAATCGAATCGATCAATGTTTCGAACACCTTCGGACTCGAAACGAAAAAGCTTTCATCGCTTACATCTGCGCAGGAGATCCGAATCCCGCGGCGACTGTCGATCTCGCTCTCGCGCTGGAAAAAGCGGGCACCGACATCCTGGAACTCGGGGTCCCGTTTTCCGATCCATTAGCGGATGGGCTCGTCAATCAGCTTGCCGCCCAGCGCGCGCT
>DASXNS010000230.1:0-6001 GCA_036494865.1 Chthoniobacterales bacterium
TGGCCAAAAGCGCTCGCCACTGCCGCCGGCAAGAATCAACGCATAGATCGGATTGGACATGATAGGTGTGCGAGCGCGCCCGGTACCTGATCACGCGGGTCGCGAGATTTTCCCGTTTCCTTTTCGAAAACGAGACGTATAAGGGTATGCGATGTCTCTCTCGATATCCATTCCAAAAACCGCCGAGCAAGTTCCGCTCGATAGCTTGCTCGTCCTCACCCGGACCGCATTCGGTCTCGGCATCGGAATGCTCGTCGCGGATAAAATTCGGCGGCCTATTCGGCAAGCGACTGCGATTGCGCTCGTTTCGGTCGGTGCGCTCGCGGCGGTTCCACTTCTGGTTAAGATGGCGTTGGAGCGAATCAATCGTCCGGAATCGGACCGCGGCAGTCGCAACCGTTTGCGTTCCATTCGCGGCGATTCGGGCTATCCCTCCGAGAACGACGTGTATTAATCCCGCGCGCCATTTGCGGCGTCCTCATCGGCCACTCGCGCTTGATTCCATCACCCGCGCGGCGTAAGCCTTTCGCGTTTATGTCTCGATCACCCGCGCCTCCGCCGGAAAGTTTGCGCGAACGTTGCGCCGCCATCGCCAGAGAGGAAAACGTTCTGCGCGAAGGCGGTGGTAAAGCCGGCCGGGATCGTCAGCACAAAATGGGTCGTCTGCTTGCTCGCGAGCGCATCGCTCGGCTGCTGGATCGCGATGCCTCTTTTTTTGAAGTCGAACTTTGGGCGGCGTATAAAATGTACGATCAGTGGGGCAGCGTTCCCGCAGCGGGAACAGTCGCCGGCATTGGAGAAATCGCCGGTATTCCCTGCATGATCATTGCGAACGATGCGACAGTAAAAGCGGGCGCATTTTTTCCGGCCACGGTCAAGAAGTTGATTCGGGCGCAGCGGATCGCTTTCGAATGCGCATTGCCGTTGGTTTATCTCGTCGATTCCGCCGGCGTTTTTTTGCCGATGCAAGATGAAATTTTTCCGGACGAAGACGACTTCGGTCGTATCTTCCGCAACAATTCCGTGATCTCGGCGGCCGGTCTGCCGCAATTCGCCGCCATCATGGGCAACTGCGTCGCCGGCGGAGCGTATCTCCCTGTTCTTTGCGATAAGATTTTGATGACTGAAGGCAGCGGCCTTTATCTCGCCGGTCCGTCACTGGTGAAAGCAGCCATCGGCCAGGTCGTGGATGCAGAAGAACTTGGTGGCGCAAAGATGCATGCTGAGATCAGCGGCACCGTCGATTTTTACGAAAAGGATGATGCCGCTTGTTTAAAGCGATTGCGTTCCTTGATCGCGTTGCTGCCTGAGGCCAGCGCGGCAACAGAGAAAAATAAAGAGCATGCGCCGGCAAAAAAACCGGAAGCTCTTTATGATTTGATGAGCCTCGACGGTCACAAGCCGTACGATGCGCACGATCTCTTGGCTTCGATTATCGATGCCGGCTCGCTCGATGAATATAAAGCAGATTATGGCAAGACCCTGGTGACGGCCTACGCGCGGATCAGCGGGCGGCCGGTCGGAATCGTGGCGAATCAACGCATTCAGGTGCGGACGAAAAAGGAAGGTATTCAGATGGGGGGCGTCATCTACGCCGATAGCGCGGACAAAGCGGCGCGTTTCATCATGGACTGCAACCAAACGGGCCTGCCGATTATTTTTTTCCAGGACGTGACCGGTTTCATGGTCGGCCGCGATGCGGAACAAAGCGGCATCATTCGCAGCGGCGCGAAATTGGTGAATGCGGTCAGCAATTCCACCGTTCCGAAGATTACCGTAGTGGTGGGAGGGTCTTTTGGCGCGGGCAACTATGCGCTTTGCGGCAAAGCGTACGATCCGCGTTTTATTTTGGCATGGCCAAACGCGCGCTACGCCGTGATGGGCGCCGCCCAGGCTTCCGATACTGTCTTCAGCGTTCTGGCGCGTGCGCGGGATCGTGGCGATAAGAAATCTTCGCCCGAAGAACTCGAGGAATTGCGCGCCACCGTTAAGAAATCTTACGAGGAGCAAACCGACATCCGTTACGGCGCAGCGCGCGGTTGGATCGACGCCATCATCCAACCCCACGAGACCCGCGCTGTCCTGTGCCAGCTTCTTCAATATGTTTCGCGGCCGATGCCGAAAGCGCGGTTTCACACCGGCGTGGTCCAAGTTTAGGTTGCGTCATCGAAGGAATCGCGGGCGAGGGGGGTTGTTCGCTCCGCGTCGATGCGTACGGCAAAGCGCTCGAATTCATGAATGAACCAGTTAACGACTGGCTGCAACCGCCGCCGAGAATTCACTATCGATCACGCGATTCATCGCCACGACGTGATCGAGTGAATTCCATATTGGTAATTCCACGCCCCGCTGCTTCAGAGCGCGCACCACTTCTTCCGTGGGAATATTTCCGACGAGCACATCTTGCGCGAATGGGCATCCGCCCAATCCGCCGATAGCGGAATCGAAGCGGCGGCACCCAGCATCGAACGCCGCCAGGATTTTCGCCGAGGCTTCAGCGCGCGTGCTGTGAAGATGCACGCCGATTTCCATTTCGCCCAAAACCGTTGTGACTACGCGGGAAACCAAATCCGGCGTCGCCGTCCCAACGGTATCCGCCAGCGAGAGTGCGTTGATTCCGCTGTCCCGAATTTCACGTGCCGCTCGGACGAGCCTGGTTTCGCTCCATAGATCGCCGTACGGATTTCCGAACGCCATCGAGATGTAAGCGACCACTTGCAAGCCGGCATCGTCGGCCAGCGCTTTGATCCGTTTTAGAACCTCATGATTCTCCTCGATCGACTGATTTTGATTTCGCCGAAGAAACGTTTCCGAAATGGAACAGGGATAGCCGAGCGTCGTCACCTTTCCCGTAGCGATGGCCCGGTCAGCTCCCTTTTCATTCACGATGATGCCGATAATCTCCACGCCGTCGAGCGGCCCGAGTTGGACAAGCACCTCTTCGCTGTCGGCCATTTGCGGCACAGCTTTGGGTGAGACGAAGCTCACCGCGTCGACGTGACGGAAACCCGCCACCGCCAGCGCTCGCAAATATTCCACCTTTCGTCCCGTGGGGATTGGGTGCGCCAGCCCCTGCCAGGCGTCGCGCGGACATTCGATGAGCTTGACGGATTCCATCGTGACGGGTGTTACTGACAGCATAACTTAGATCATGCCAGTCGTTCTCGTCGAAAAACAAAGTCCGCAGATCACAATCCTTACCCTCAATCGACCCGATCGCCGCAACGCGCTCACGATCGAGTTGATGAAGGAATTAACCGCGGCGGTAGAGAGCGCCACCGCGGACAAGATGCAGCGCGTGCTCATTCTTCGGGGCGCGGGCTCAGCTTTTTGCGCGGGACTCGATTTGAAAGAAACCGCCGAAATGGAGAAGGCGCATCCTTCCGCGGAAATGGTGGCGAAGACTTTGATTGCCCTCAGCCAGTCGCGTTTAATCACGATCGCGATGGTGCACGGAGCTGCGGTCGCGGGCGGCGCGGGAATCATGTCGGCCTGCGATTTTGTCGTGGCCGCCGAGGGTACCAAGATCGGCTATCCGGAAGTGCGGCGCGGACTCGTCGCCGGGTTGGTGATGACTTTTTTGCGGAGGCAACTGCGTGAACGCGATCTGCGCGAACTGGTGCTCGGCTCCGAAATGATCGACGCCGCGCGCGCGAAAGAGATCGGATTGGTCAATCGGGTTGTCGCGCCTAACGAGTTGGAAACAGAGACGCAAAAAATCGCGGCCTCGATTTTACAAGGTGCTCCCAACGCCCTGACTAAATCCAAAGAACTCATCGAGGAACTTTGGTCCTCATCCGTCGCTGAAGACGTAGAGCGTGCCTTGCGCCATCACATGCAGGCGCGGGAGTCGGCGGAAGCAAAAGAAGGCGTCGCCGCCTATAACGAAAAGCGCCCGCCCAATTGGACGTTATCTAATTAAGCCCGAGCCAGTGTTGTCCGACGAGAACTGCTCGGCGGTTCGAGTTGCGCAAGATCCGCTGAAGACATCATCCGCTTTCCTTTGATCCGCGCTCGATCAGGCTCTTAGTCAAGTAAACCAGGCCGGCCATCTGCAACCATTCGGAAACGATGTTGCCGACGACCTGGCCCCATTTGTCTTGAGGGTTCATGTGGAGATACAGCAGGAGCCAACCCAGGCCCGTGATAGCGAGAAAAATGAGAAGAGAATGGCGGCGCAGCAGATCCGGCACGCGATTGCCTTTCCCTTTCGCGACCGGCCGGCTTTCGGCAGATCCCATTTCGTAAAGAAACTTCGTGCCCAAAATGATAACGACGGAGCCGCTCCAATCAGCGATCGCGTTTCCGAAGAATGCGCCAAGATGCGTGGCGGGGTCGCTGAAGTGATAGGCGATGATCCAACCCGCCAGAAGCAGCACGCTGACGATGCTCAATGAATGATAATGCAGCCAGCCCTTTTTGCCTGATTTCGTCCTGGCCATGGGTGAAGATATTTTGAATCGACGGTTGCCAACGGTGGAGGAAATTAGAGCAGCGAGAGTTGGGCGCCTGGAACATCCGCCTCCGCCAATCGCACGCCAAGCCCAATCAAGCGCACCGGCTTTTCCGTCCGCGCGAAAGCTTCGTGAAGCAGCGAGCGAAATTGCTCGAGCGTCGGCAACAACCCGGCACGCTCGACTGTTGTCCGCGTAAAATCCGCGAATTTCAGTTTAACAAAAATTTTCGTTACCGTTCGGGCCGCTTCCTTTTGCGCGAGATCAGCCATCAATTCTTCAAATAACTCGGGCAGCTTTTCTTCGCATTCCGCCAATGTCTCGAGATCCGTTGAAAACGTTTCTTCGTTACTGAGCGATTTGCGTTCGCGATCCGGCTCGACCGGCCGTTGATCGATCCCGCGGCAAAGATCGTAGAGCTCGATTCCGAATTTTCCGAAGTGCTCCTGCAGTTGCAATCGCGATAAGCGCTGCATGTCGCCACAGGTTGCGATTCCGAGACGATCCAGTTTTTGCTCGGTCACGTCTCCGATTCCCCATAACTTGCGCACTGGTAATTTTTCCATGAACTCCGGGACCTCGGCTGGATTCACTTCGAATTGGCCGTTCGGTTTGTTCAGGTCGCTTGCTATTTTCGCCACTAATTTGTTCGGGCCGACGCCGGCGGATGCCGTCAGCTTTGTTTTGCGAAAAATCAAATCGCGAATCACCTGCGCCAATGGCCCCGGCGCGCCGGGATGCTGCGTCACATCGAGATAAGCTTCATCGAGCGAAAGCGGTTCCACTAGCGGGGTGAAACGGTGCAGGATTTCGCGAATGATGGTGGATTCTTGGCGGTACGCGTCGAAGCGCGTCGGGAGGATGATCAGCTTCGGGCAACGTTGCAGCGCCATAAAAGTCGGCATGGCCGAACGCACACCGAACTTGCGCGCTTCGTAGTTGCACGTTGTCAGCACGCCGCGGCGATCCCGCGCGCCGCCAACGCCAACCGGTTTCCCTCTCAACGACGGCTGATCGCGCACCTCGATTGCGGCATAGAAGCAATCCATATCGAGATGAATGATCGCGCGCTCAGCTTCGGTTCCCATCGCAATTCAAACTTGCCTCAGAGAGCGCGTCGCTTCCAGTTGGGGCGAGGCAAGCAAAAAGTTTGTGCAAATCGGCGCAACCTGTGGCTGATCTATCTATATGAAATTCACTTATTACGGTCATGCTTGTTTCTCCGTCCTAGCGGGCGGAAAAACGCTGCTCTTCGATCCCTTCATTCGCCCGAACCCGCTCGCGAAAAAAATCGAGTTCGAAAAAATCGCCGCGGATTTTATTTTAGTTTCGCACGGCCATGGCGATCACGTCGCTGATGTGATAGATGTTGCCCAGCGCACCGGCGCGCTGGTGATCGCGCCTTACGAAGTCGGATCCTGGTTCGAAGCGAAAGGTCTGAAAAAAGTGCAATCGATGAATCATGGCGGTGCGGCCAAAATGGATTTCGGGCGAGTGAAGCTCACGAGCGCCATTCACAGCAGCTCAATGCCAGATGGCTCCTATGG
>DASXNS010000231.1:0-4493 GCA_036494865.1 Chthoniobacterales bacterium
CTCGGGTTCTACCACCGGCGAGACCGGTTTCGCGCAAACAGTTCGTCCTGCCGCGCTCAAGACCAGCACTGCGCCGATGCCGAAAAGAATCGCCGCGATCGCCAGTGCCGCTCGCATTCCAATCCAGTCGGAAAGACCGGTGATCAAGAGTCCAGCGATCGGCATTAATCCGAAAAAGCTCAGCCCGAAGATGGCCGAGACCCGCCCGCGCAAGGCTGGCGGCGAACGCTCCTGCACGATGGTGCCGGCAAGTCCGAAATTGAGCGAGAGGCCGATCGCCAGCGTGCCCATGCAACTTGCGGTCAGCAGAAAACTGTTCGAACGCGACAGGAAAAAAAGCGCGACCGACACAAAAAGCGCCGCGGCCGTCATGATCTTGAAGCGCAATTCCCGCGCGACGCTGAGCAGGCCGATGGAGCCGGACAACGATCCGATCGCGGAAATGCCCATCAACATTCCCATTCGGTCCGGCCCGAGATGAAGCACGTTGCGGACATAAAGCGGCAGCATCACGGAGATGACCGGGAAAACAAAAATCGTGGTGAATGCAATCAGCGCGATCATCGATAAAATAGTGCGGTCGGACCGAACATAGCGCAGTCCTTCCTTGAATCCGCTCCGGCGCTGTTCTTCTTCCTCCGCTGTTCCTTTCACCCGCGCCGGCAGCGAGATGAGCGCGATGATCAAGGCGATGAATGAAATCGCGTTGGAAAAAAAAGCTGAAGCTGCACCCCACCAAGCCACGAACAATCCGGCGACGAACGGTCCAACCAAACGCGAGCCGTGAAAGACCGAGCGGTCCAACGCGATCGCGGTGGCGATTTCTTCCTTCTTCACCAACTCCGGCACCAGAGCCGAGATCGCCGGCATCTCGAACGCGATGCAAGTGCCGAGCACCGCCGCCAGCAACATCACATGCCAGATTCGAATCACGCCCGTGGCCACCAGCGTGCCGAGCGTCAGCGCGCACCCGATCTGCACGACTTGCGTCGCGATCAGGATCATCCGCTTATCGTGCCGATCCGCGGCCGAACCGCCGATCATGGTCAACGCCAGCGTCGGAATTCCAGCGGCAAAATTCACCATCCCGAGCATGAGCGCCTGGTTAGTGAGCGAGCTCATCACCCAGCCTTGCGCCATCACCTGCATCCAGGTGCCGGTGTCGGAAATGGCCGAGCCGATGATGTAGCGGCGGAACGGTCCCTGCCGCAGAACCGCAAGGGCGGCGCGTGCAAAAGATTTCGGTTCGGCGCTCATCGGACAGACTGATAAGCGGGGAAACCGTGACCCGCAATCACCCGAACTCTCGATCATCTCGAACCCGCCGTTCGATTTTCGGCGCTTGCGGGTGATCGCGATAAGTGCTTACAACTTCCGCCCAATGAGAATCAGTGCCGCGATTGGATTAGCTTGGATCCTCGTCATCGCCGGCCCGCAACCGACCCGGGCGACGACGAAGGGGCTCAGCCAAATCGTTACGCCCGACTTGCAATCACCCGGCGATTTTTCGCTTAGCCTTCAGGCGCAGAGCGAGCGGATCGCTAATCCGTACCAATTGCAGGGCGAGCTCGGCCTAACGAAGTGGGCGGAGGCAGCCGTCTTCAAGGGATTCAAACCTAACGAGTTGATTTTCGCCACGGAATTCGGATTGCTGACCAAGCAGCCATACCTGCTTTCGATCGGTTTCATAAACTGGTCGCCGCACAGTCACGTCGATCCGCAGCCATACGTCGAAGCCGGCTATTATACTGAGCACCACAAATTCATCCTGGGCGCGATTCATGCCGGCTTTCGGAACGAAGCGATCCTCGGGTACGCCTACGATTTCAACAAGCAATGGCGGGCGCAGGTGGATTTCCAGAGCGGCTCGGGCAACTCATCCACGATCGGTTTTACTTGGAATATCACTCCTGATTTTCAGATGAATCCGGCGCTTTACCTTACCAACGATCGGCCGCATGACATCCTGGGATACGTTGTCTTCACCTACACCTTTCACCTTTGGAACAAGGGGAACGCGAAGGACAATGAGAAAGCCGGCGCGCCGTAATGGAGAGGCGGATCCTAAAGAAAAAACATCGCGCACGCCGCTACGAAGATCGACGAATGTAACGCAATCGTCGCCCTCTTCTAGTTTGCGCGCAGCGGCGCCGGGGCGATGCGGGATCCGGAAAACTGCAAGACTTGCAAGCCCGACAGCCGATTGCCTTGGGCGTTGCGTTTCTTAGGGTGAAGGATGCGCCCGGATAAATTTACTCAAAAGATGCAGGAAGCGCTCCAGGCAGCGCAGGATGTCGCTTCTCAATTCAATCAGCAGGAAATTTCCAATGAGCATTTCCTGCTCGCGCTTCTCGATCAGACCGACGGCGTGACCCGGCCGCTTCTGGAGAAACTCGGCGTTCCTGTTTCGGACTTGCGCGCTCGCCTGACGGAGGAACTGGAACGCCGTCCGAAAATTCAGGGCGGGAATTACGACCAGCGCCTCGGCAACGAATTGCGCGCTACGATCGACGCGGCGGAAAAGGAAATGGCGAAGCTGAAGGATGAATTCTTGAGCGTCGAACATTATTTGCTCGCGCTGGCGGATTCGAAAAGCTCCGCCGCAAAGTTGCTGAAGGAATCCGGGGTCACCCGCGACAAGTTAATGCAGGCGCTGCAGCAGGTGCGCGGTTCGCAGCGCGTGACCGACCAGAATCCGGAAGGAAAATATCAGACGCTGGAGAAGTATGGACGCGATCTGACCGAGATGGCGCGGCGGGGAAAGATCGATCCGGTGATCGGCCGGGATAATGAGATCCGGCGTGTGATGCAGGTCCTTTCCCGGCGCACGAAAAACAATCCGGTTCTGATTGGCGAGCCGGGCGTGGGCAAGACAGCGATCGTGGAAGGTCTCGCGCGACGGATTATCAGCGGCGACGTCCCGGAATCGCTGAAGAGAAAACGGATCATCGCGATGGACATCGGCTCGATGGTTGCCGGCGCGAAATTCCGCGGCGAATTCGAGGACCGGCTGAAAGCGTTTCTCAAGGAAGTGACCGATTCGCAGGGCGAGATCATTTTATTCATCGACGAATTGCACACGATTGTGGGCGCCGGCGCGGCGGAAGGATCGGTGGGCGCTTCGAATTTGCTCAAGCCGCAACTGGCGCGCGGCGAGCTGCGCACGATCGGCGCGACGACGCTCGATGAGTACCGCAAATACATCGAGAAAGACGCGGCTCTCGAACGGCGTTTTCAGCCCGTGATGGTGGATGAACCGAGCGTGGAGGATACGATCGCGATTTTGCGCGGGCTGAAAGAACGCTACGAAGTGCACCACGGCGTTCGCATTCAGGACGCTGCGCTGGTCGCCGCGGCTGCATTGTCGCATCGCTACATCAGCGATCGTTTTCTGCCGGACAAAGCGGTCGATCTGGTGGATGAGGCGGCATCGCGATTGAAGATCGAACTGGATTCGATGCCGACGGAAATCGACGTGATCGAACGCGAGATCATGCAGCACGAGATGGAGCGGCAGGCGCTGAAAAAGGAAAAAGATCCGGCGAGCAAAGAGCGGCTGAAGAAATTGGAAAAAGAGCTGGCGGAATTAAAAGAAAAATCTTCCGCCCTCAAAGCGGAGTGGCAGAAAGAAAAAGGGATCATCGACGAGCAGCGCAAATGGAAGGAGCAACTCGATCAGGCGCGGACGGAGCTGGAGCGGGCGCAGCGCCGCGGTGAGCTGGCGAAAGCGAGCGAGCTTCAGTATGGCCGAATCCCTGAGCTCGAGAAAAAGTTGCGTGAGGTCGAGGAGAAAATAAAGGAAAGCGGCAATCGGCTGTTGCGCGAGGAAGTGACCGAAGAAGACATCGCGCAAGTCGTGTCGAGCTGGACGCACATTCCGGTCTCGCGTTTGCAGGAAGGCGAACGCCAAAAACTCGTTAGGCTGGAAGAGCATTTGCATCAGCGGGTCGTCGGCCAGGATAGGGCGGTGAAAGCAGTGGCCAGCGCGGTGCGCCGCTCGCGCGCGGGATTGCAGGATGAAAACCGGCCGGTCGGTTCCTTCATTTTTCTCGGACCAACCGGTGTCGGCAAAACGGAATTGTCGCGAGCGCTCGCGGAATTTCTGTTCGATGACGAGAACGCGATGATCCGGATCGACATGAGCGAATACATGGAGAAACACACCGTCGCGCGGTTGATCGGAGCGCCGCCCGGTTACGTCGGTTACGAAGAAGGCGGACAACTGAGCGAAGCGGTGCGGCGCAGGCCCTACTCGGTCATCCTTTTCGACGAGATCGAAAAAGCGCACCCGGACGTCTTCAACGTCCTGTTGCAGGTGCTCGACGACGGTCGGCTGACCGACGGGCAGGGACACACAGTCGATTTTCGCAACACGCTGATCATCATGACCTCGAATCTCGGCGCCGAATGTCTGGTGGCGCAGCCTGAAGGCGAGGACACCGATGCCGTGCGCGATCAGGTGATGGCGATCGTACGGGCGAGCTTCCGTCCCG
>DASXNS010000232.1:0-7633 GCA_036494865.1 Chthoniobacterales bacterium
TGAGAACGAGAATGCGCATGCGTTACAATGAAGCCACCAACTCTTTTTCGCTGTGCGCGCGTGAACGTAAAGCGGGCGGAACAACGCCCGCTTTCGAGGCGCGCCGAAATTTCTTCACATAAAAAAGCATGAAGATTCCGGAAACGATGAGGAGCGAACCAATCCATTTCAGGAGCCAGCCTGGATCGCGCAAAATCTGGATCGTGCTTTGCCCGAGATTGTCCGGGTTCCACGAGGCCTGCGACATTTTGTAAGTGAGACCCGTCCAGGTGCGCCAGGTCGCGCTGGGATAACTGAATGGATTATTCATCCAGCATTGACCGGTCGTCATCTCGCCTTCCTGGTTCGTGACCCGGACCGTGCTTTTGAATCCGGCGGGACTGTCGTTGCCCTCGTTGCGTTGGACTTCGAATTCAACCAACTCGAGAGCGATCGGCAACGGGATTTGTTTCCATCCGTAGGCGATTTGCACGTCGGCCGATGACGTCGGGACGCTCACTTGCCAGCCCGCAGGGACCCATTGCTCGGAAATTTGCGCGCCTTGCTGAACACGGACACGGACGCCATCCGGCAAATCGGCGGCGCCGGCAGCAGGCGTCGCCCGATTGAAATCCATCCATTCTTCAGCGTGCAACATCGTGCGGTCGAAGGTGAATTTCCAATCGGCCCATCCGGTCGTGAGTGGTTGGTTCAATTCCAGTTTTCCGGTGGTGCGGCCGAGTTTTCGCGAAGCGAGATCGTAGGTCACCAGGCCGTCATCGGCGATAAAGAGGATGAGATGATTGGGCGCGGCGGTTCCGGCCGCGGGCATCTCGGGCGCAACGCCGGGCGCTTCGCCGCCGTGCGCGCTCGGCGCCGCAGCTGCAGGAATACCGTGGCCTCGCAGGGTCAGCACGACCGCGGGATTATTCGGTTGCTCGCTCAACGACGCGGGCTTGCCGTTTTCGATTCGGAAATCCGGCCAGTAATTCTGGATCCGCAAAGTGAACGCGCTCCCCTCCAGGGCTGATTCTTTGCCGAGATTTTGCGCGACATCGAACGTCCAGCTCTTTCCGTCGAGGGCTACAACGACGCTTCCTTTGTTTCCCTTTTGCGGGGGAGAAAGCTGGACTTTCGCGCCGCTGCTTCCGCCTTTGAGAACCTTGGCGATTTGCTCCTCGGGCGCTTTCGCGAAGGCGAAGATGGACTCTTCAATTTCCACTTCGCCGGTGCTCGACGACTCGTTAGGCCGAGCAGATGCAATACTCGCCGGCGCCGTGCCGCGTTTTAATTCGATGTTCGCCAGTCCCATGCTGAACGTGGCGTGCTGATCGTCCGCCATCAGCCAGCTCTCCAGACGCTGGCCCATCATTGCGGTCGCGATCGTAAAATGAAGCGCGGGCGCGCCGTTCTCCTTCAGCGGTTTCGGGTTGAGTTTGCCTTCAATCGCCGCTGCGTAATCGACGATGCTGAGGCGTGCGCCGCCCGCGAGCGGGCCGAGCTCCCACGGTTTCTGCGGAGTCGGAGGTCGATGAATAAATTCTGCGGCATAACCTTTCACGATGCCATCGGTGTCGCGCACCCGGAGCTGATGTTGATCGACCAGCAAACGATTCGTCGGCGGCTCGCCTTTGAAAAGCGTGATCGTTCCCTCGATTCCCCAAAGCCGCCCGATGAGCGACCCGGCGAGCAAGGTAATGATGCCAAGATGGGTAATGAGAAATGCGACGTGATGTTTTTTCCAAGGCCAGCGCGAGAGGGCCGAGACCGTCAGGTTGGCCGCGAGAAAAAGCAGCCAGGTGTTGAACCAGGGCGCACCGTAGACGTAGGCGCGCGCGACTTTGGCGTCGAAGCTCGATTCGTAAATCGTCCCCGCAATGGCGCCGATAATCAGGACGGCGAGAAGTACGACCGCCAGCTTGAGCGATGAAAAAAACTTGAAGAGGCGGCTGCGCTGCCAGGCGGGACGCGAGGTGGAGAGACTGGCCATGAGTGAAAGGATTGTTGCCGCGAAGCCGTTGCCATTCAACGGCCATTTCAGTGCGCCGTTGCCGAGAGGGCCACGCGCAGATTCTGCAGATGACCGGCAAAGTCGCGCGGCTCGAAGGTATCCAGCGTCTTCACATCCTGAAATAGCTGCTTCATCTCAGCATCGATTTTCAACGAAGCTCCGTCATTTTCCTTGAGAGCAGAAGCGAGCCGGTCCAGCGCGAGAACTAAACGTTTAGCGCGTTGCGCCAGAACATTTCGCGCCGTTTCTTTTCCGGCGAACTCTCCGTCGCGCGAGGCGAGCGCGAAGAGTAACGATCGTGCGCTGCTTTCGTTCCAGTCGGAGACAGAGGCGCGCCGCGCCAATGCATCGGCCTCTGTTTGGGTGCGACTAAAATCGGAAACGCCGGCAGCGTTTGTCGGCAGGGTCAACACCGCGGGCAATCCGCCGGCGGATGAGGCCGTCGCGCAAAGCCAGGCCAAACCATTCCAGCGCGCGCTCGAAAATTCATCAGCCGGCTGAGTGGATGCGAGCGCCCAACTCATTTCGCGAAGCGCGACGGCCTGGCCGGTGAGCCATTGACGCAGCCCGCTCCACGATTCTTCATCGCTCCAATGTTTCGGTTCGGATACCGACTGGCCATCAAGCTCGAAAAAAAGATCGGGATGGCCCGCTTTTAAAAGTTCCGGCGCGAGATTTTGATGGCAGGCGACACAAGTATTGGCGCGCACATATATATTGCGCAGATCGCGTATGCCGGCGGCGACGCGCATGTTGTAATTCCAATCCGTCCGGGTGTGACCGCGCAGCCAACCGCCCGCTGCACCGTGACAACTTTCACACGAAACGCCTTCATCCGGATGCGCGCTGGAAGCGAGACGGGTGGGCGCCACTGATTGCAACGGCGAATGGCAAACGGTGCAGCGCGCGCTCGATTGCGCTTCGCTGATGCCGAGCGTCTCCGCGATCCTGGCCGAACGCGAATTGATCAGGACCGCGTAAGCTTTCGCGTGAAAATCCTGCCGGCTCCAGGTGATATACTGGCTGCGCTTCGCCCCGGCGCCGCCGTGACAGCTCGATGATTTACAGCCGAGCGCTCCCACGAATGTGTCGCCGCTCTCGCGAATCTGCCGCGGTTCCTTTGCCGCAAGAGTACCAGCGCTCGCGGCGAAGATCAAACAGAGACGCGCAGCTCTCGACAACACCCGAAAAGTCTAGCACCGGCATTTTGCAAAATGCCAACGCAAAGCTGCGTGATTCGGCGCGGGCTCAGTTAGCCCAAGCCTTCCACTTCTTGCGGAGCGGCTTCACGTAACGATCGACGTCCACCTTCTTCAGCCGATCGACGCCATCCTTCACCATATCAGCGGAATCTTCGTACTTGCGCCGCATCGATTTAAAAAGCGGCCAGAGAAAGGGCAGAGAAAGCACACTCAGATCCACATTTCCCAACGGCGATTTTGCCTCGACTTCCTTGTCCGCGGAACTGGAGGAATAACGAATCGCCAGTCCGATTGCGACTCCGAGTGCCAGCGCGCCGAGGACGGTCGGCACCGGATTGGCGCGCAGAAAAATCTCGGTCCGTTCGCGCGCCGTGCCTGCTGTTTCTTTGGTTTGCTCCCAGGCGTCGCCCGCAGCATCCGAAACTCGCTCCGCCGCTTGCCGGAAGCGTCCTTGAGTTTCCTCGGAAATTCGTTCTTCGCTCGACTTCATCGGTGCAGCCAGCGGATCGTCTTCCATAAATTCGTCGCCATTTGGATTGATCATACAAATAATTCGTAAGTGGCCGGCGATTTGCGTCTCTCGGAATTTAGAGGAGGCGTAACTTTCAACGCCACTCGTGTTTGGGGTATTTTCGCTGCAGCTCTTTCTTGATTTTCGGATACGCTTCGCGCCAAAAGGTTTCGAGATCTTTCGTGATCTGGATCGGACGATGATTCGGCGCCAGGACCTGTATCCGCAATGGAATCTTCCCGCGCCCGATCGCGAGTCCGCGGGGTGTGTCATACAAATCCTGGATGCGGGCCGCGATCGTCGGTGCGTTTCCGTCGCCATAGGTGATTTTCGCCGCGCGACCTTTCGCCAATTTGATTCGCTCTGGCGCCAGGTCATCGAGCGCCTGCTGCTGCGCTCCGCTCAGCCAGGATTTGATCGCGGGCAAAACAGGTCGTTCCTTGATCTCCTTGTAACTGATCGCGCCTTCGCAGACTTGCTCCAGGAGCAACAACTTTTCCGCTTCGCCGATCGATGGGAATTGCAACTGCGGGAATTCGTTCGCGACGAAATTTACGCGCTCGATCAATTGCTCAACGGCGTTGTTCCAATTTTTCAGCGGACAATGCCCCGATAAAACTTCACGCGCGAGGATGGACGCCGCAGCTGGGTTATTCGCCGGTGAAAATTCTTCGCGCCGCAAAACGAGATCGTGAAACAAAATCTCGCGCTGACTGATAACACGACGAAGCGCGGGATCGAACTCGACTCGCGTTTCCTCCCGAATCGATTCCGGAAATAATTCGCGCAACCACTCTTCTTCGATTCTGGTCGCGAGCGTCAGGAGAATCTCACGTTCTTTGTCACTGCTCTCGATCTCGCGAATTTCAGATGCAACCACCAGACGCGCATCATGCACGGCGCTTTCTCGCGCGAGCACGCCGCGCCGCCCGTGGACCAGCGCGCAACGCAGCGTGCCTGCATCCAGGCGCACCGCGACTTGATCTGGAAAACCGGCAAGGACACAACGCTCGATCGCGCCCGGTTGCCCCTGGCCGTTTTCGAGATCGAGATGTTCGTCCCGAGCGATGGCGAGAAATTGTTCGGTTAACTGCGCGGCTTCGCGCGCCGCGCCGGCATTGATCCCGAGCCGGCCGCAACGTTGCGGATCGAAGCGGTTATTTTCCGCGAAACGAAATGCGCGCAGTAAAATAAAAAGATCCGATTCCGCCTCGGCGCCGAGCAAGTCGTCGCGATCTTCGCGTGCTCGTTTGCTCTCGAGCCGGCGGAGCAGATTGCGTCCTTGCGTGAGCGCGGCGATCAGCGCAACGGCGCGGACACATCGATGCTGCTGCGCGGCCAGAAGCATGCGGGCGTAACGCGGGTGGATGGGAAACGCGAGCATTCTCCGGCCAAGCGGCGTGATGGAATGGGCCGCAGCTTCGTCCAGTGCTCCGAGATCGACCAGGAGCTGTTCCGCGCGGGCCAGCGCTTTCGGATCCGGCGGTTCAAGCCAGCGAAAGCTGCTGATGTCATCAATACCGCTGGCTTTCAGAGTTAGCACCACTTCAGAAAGATCGAGACGCTTCACCTCGGGCAATTCCTGGGCGGCGCGTTCCAGATGTTCGCGCTCAGTCCAGAGGCGAAAACAATGACCGGGCGCTGTTCGGCCGGCACGACCAGCCCGTTGATCGGCGGAAGCGCGGCTGATTTTTTCGACGAGCAGGGTGTTGATGCCGCGATGCGGATCGAATCGGGCCACGCGCGCGAGTCCGCTGTCGATCACCGTGCGCATTCCATCGATGGTGAGAGAAGTCTCCGCCACGTTCGTGGCCACGATCACTTTGCGCTTTTCATAACGAGCAAGCGCCGCGTCCTGCTCAGCCGGCGGCAGTTCGCCATGGAGCGGCAAGACAACAAACCGGTCGCTGACGCGGGAAGCGCGAACCGCGGCGATGGTGCGTCCGATCTCATATTTTCCCGGCATGAAAATGAGCACGTCGCCTTCGGTCCGCGCGGCAACGCGTTCCAGTTCGTCAGCGGCAAGATCCCAGATCGGAAATCCATCGCCGCTCACTGGTTTCGGCAGGTACTCGATCGCGACCGGAAAAGCGCGCCCGGTGGAAGTGAGAACGGCGCACGGATCTAAATATTTCTGGAGCAATCCCGCGTCCAAAGTCGCGGACATGACGGCGAGTTTCAGGTTGGGCCGCGCCGTTTGCTGCAAACACAAAGCGCGGGCCAGAGTGATGTCGCCGTAGAGATGGCGCTCGTGAAATTCGTCGAACAGAATCGCGGCCACTCCCGGCAGCTCGGGATCTTGAATCAACTGTCGCAATAAAATTCCTTCCGTGACGAAGCGAATCCGCGTGCCAGAAGAGGTGATGTTTTCGAAACGAATTTGATAACCCACTTCGTGGCCGAGTTTCACATTTCGCTCAAAGGCAACCCGCGCCGAGAGCAAACGAGTCGCGAGCCGGCGCGGTTGCAGGATCACGACTTCTCCGTCGCCGAGCAGGCCGTGATCGAGCAGGATTTGCGGCACCTGGGTCGATTTTCCAGAGCCGGTCGGCGCTTGAATGATCAGACGATTCTGCCGGTGCAGCTCGGAAACGATCGCGTTCTCAAGCTCGAAGATCGGGAGGTCGGCGGCCATTCGCGGAATATTTTAATCCGCGCCGGCTGGCGAGGCCGCTTTGTGAACGAGCCCGACACCGCATGCATCTTTATAGAACGGGCGCGGCGATTCCATCGTCGCCGCATCGCGATTGAGGCAAAACGTTTCCACTTCAGGGTGGGCTTTGCGCCATTCCGTGAACGCGCGCTGGACGCCGCCTTGCTGGGTCACATCGAACTCGGCGGCAAAACGACTGACGTCGTGAAGAACGAGGAGCCCGCCCGCGGCGAGCGCGCCGTACCAGAGATCGAGCTCCGCGAGGGTCGCAGCAAATTCGTGCGAGCTGTCGAGAACGATCAACTCCGGATCGCCCTCTAAATATTTTTTTGCGGCGATCGGCGATTTCGGATCGAGCGAATCGTGCTGGGCGATTTCCACAAAATCTTCCAAACCGGCACGCACAATCCAACGCCGCGAAATCTCGCACATGGCTGGATCGATATCCAAACTGAACAAGCCGTGCACCGCCTTCATTCGGCACAGCATCCATCCGAGCAGCAGCGCGGAATAACCGGCGCAAGTGCCGAGCTGGACGATTCGCCTGGCGTTATTTCCCATCACGAATCCGTGCAAAAGCGAAATCAACGGCACGGTGCATTCGCCGATCTGCCCGCTCCGATCCGTTTCATCGTACCAATCGCGGAGCGTGTCCCATTCCCTCTCGGTTAAGTCCGAATAAATTGGCGGGACGTAATCGGCCCCGGGCAAATGGTGCCACCAATAACGCGGTGCCGGATTATCCTTCCACGCGCGGGAGCGGCGATGATCCGTCATGGATCGAAATCGGCTAGGGCGCAAGGCGATCGATTTGCCACGTTCCGTCGGCTTGGCGCGAGTAACGAAAGCGATCGTGGAGGCGATTGGGCCGGCCCTGCCAAAATTCAATCTTATCGGGCTTGATCCGGTATCCGCCCCAATGCGGCGGAAGCGGAATTTCACCCTTCTCAAAACGTTCCGTCATTTCCGCCAGGCGCGAATCGAGAATACGGCGGGCGTCGATCACGTCGCTTTGATGCGAGACCCACGCGCCCAGCCGGCTGCCCACAGGACGGGAATGAAAATAGGCCGCGGAATCTTCGCGCGACGTTTTTTCCGCCACGCCACTGATCCGCACCTGGCGCTCGAGTTGAACCCAAAAGAATACAACCGACACATTGGGATTCGCTTCAATTTGCCGGCCTTTTTCGCTTTGGTAATTGGTGAAGAAAACGAAACCGCGCTCATCGAATCCTTTTAACAGCACGATGCGCACGGACGGTTTGCCATCAGGCGAG
>DASXNS010000233.1:0-4623 GCA_036494865.1 Chthoniobacterales bacterium
GACGGAACAGACGGACCAGGTCTGGCACGTTTTTCTGCCGGATGTGCGGCCGGGGCAACTCTACGGCTTCCGCGTTTACGGGCCGTACGATCCGGAGCGCGGTTTGCGTTTCAACAGCTCAAAGCTGCTGATCGATCCGTATGCGAAAGCAATCGCGGGCCAGGTGAATTGGGCAGACGAAATGTTCGGCTACGTCGTGGGCGGACCGCAGGAAGATCTGGCGCGCGACTTTCGCGACGACGCGTGGGGGATGCCGAAAGCGGTGGTGATTGATAATGCTTTCGATTGGCGCGGCGACAAGCGGCCCGGCACGCCGTTGCACAGCTCGGTCATTTATGAAATGCATGTGAAGGGGTTTACCAGGCTCTCACCTGATGTGCCGGAGGAATTCCGCGGGACCTATGCCGGCCTGGGGAGCGCGGGCGCGATCAAATATCTGAAGCAACTGGGGGTGACGGCGGTGGAACTTTTGCCGGTCCACGCGCACATCGATGACAAAATTTTGGCCGATCGCGGTCTGAGTAATTACTGGGGCTACAACACGATCGGTTTCTTCGCGCCGGAAGCGAAATACTCCAGCAGCGGTGCGATGGGCGGTCAGGTTTCAGAGTTCAAAACAATGGTGCGAAATCTCCACGCCGAGGGGATCGAAGTGATCCTGGACGTGGTTTACAATCACACCGCGGAAGGAAATCACCTCGGGCCGACGCTGAGTTTCCGCGGGGTGGACAATCAGGCCTACTACCGATTGTCGCCCGAAGACCCGCGGCACTACATGGATTTCACCGGGACGGGGAACACGGTCAATCTGCTGCATCCGCGCACGCTTCAACTGGTAATGGACAGCCTGCGCTACTGGGTGCTCGAGATGCACGTGGATGGATTCCGCTTCGATCTGGCGTCGACTTTGGCGCGGGACGACAAGGGCGTGAACAAGCTCCACGCTTTTTTTGAAATCATTCACCAGGATCCGGTTCTCTCACAGGTGAAGTTAATCGCGGAACCTTGGGATGTGGGCGATGGCGGCTATCAGGTCGGAAATTTCCCGGTCTTATGGGCGGAGTGGAACGGGAAATATCGCGACGAAGTGCGCCGGTTTTGGAAAGGCGATGAAGGCCGCGTCGGTGAGATAGCGTATCGCCTAACGGGTAGTCCCGACCTTTATCAACACAGCGGGCGCCGGCCCTACGCGAGCATCAATTTCGTGACCGCCCACGATGGCTTCACCTTGAACGACCTCGTCAGTTACAACGAAAAACACAACGAAGCCAACGGCGAAAATAACAACGACGGCGACAACAACAACAACTCCTGGAATTGCGGTGTGGAAGGGCCGACCGACGACCCGGAGGTCAACCAACTCCGCGCCCGTCAGCGGCGCAATTTTTTGACGACACTCTTGCTTTCGCAGGGCGTGCCGATGCTCTACGCGGGCGACGAATGGGCCCGGACCCAGAATGGAAATAACAACGCTTACTGCCAGGATAACGAGCTGAGCTGGCTCAATTGGGAACACACCGACGCGCAGAAAGAGCTGCTCGTGTTCACGAAAAAGTTGATTCAACTGCGGCGCGACCATCCGGTTTTTCGGCGGCCGAAGTTTTTCCAGGGCCGCCGGATTCGCGGCTCGGAGATCAAGGATGTGATGTGGTTTAACCCGGGCGGTAACGAGATGAGCGACGAAGAATGGGCCTCGCCGTTCGTGCGCTGCCTCGGGGTGCTCTTGAGCGGCGACACGATCGACGTGCTCAATTTTGAAGGCGAGCCGATCCGCGACGAAACATTTCTGTTCCTGATCAACGCGCATTTCGAGCCGATCGTGTTCGTGTTGCCCGGCCAGGAACATCTCGAGTGGATGCTCATGCTCGACACCGCGGAAGTAGAGGGATTTTTGAGCGAGCAAAAAAAATTCGCGTCGGGCGACGATGTGGAGGTGATCGGGCGCGGGGTGAAATTGCTGAAGCTGGCGACCGGCGCGCAGGCGCGGGCGCGTCATGAATCGTGGAAGAAACGCCAGGTCCAATTGCCGCGGGATCTGAAGGCGACGGAACCGGAAACCGCCAAAACGGCTGCTGCGGCGAAAAGCAAAGAATGATCCGCGCCGCGATTTTCGATCTCGACGGCACTCTGGTCGATTCGAACGAACTGCACGTCGAAGCATGGCACGAAACGTTCCTGCATTTCGGCAAGGAAATTCCGCGGGAAGAGCTGCGCGCCCAAATCGGCAAGGGTGGCGATCAATATCTGCCGGTTTTTTTGAGCGAACGCGAGCTGCGCCAGTTCGGAGAAGAAGCGGACGAACTGCGCGGCAAAATTTTTAAGGACAAATATTTGTCGCGGGTGCGTCCATTCCCGCGAGTGCGAGAGCTGTTGGAGCGGGTGCGGGGCGACGGGAAAAAAATCGCGCTCGCTTCCTCGGGAAAAGCGGACGAGGTCGCGCATTATCAAAAGCTGGCCCGGATCGAAGGGCTGGTCGATTCCCAAACCACCATGGATGAAGTCGCGCACTCCAAGCCGAAACCGGACGTCTTCATCGCGGCGCTGCGGAAGCTGGGGAACTTGCCGCCTGACGAAGCAATCGCGATCGGTGATACGCCCTACGACATCGAGGCGGCGAAGAAAATAAATCTGGCGACGATCGCTTTGCTCTGCGGCGGTTTTAGCGAGGACGATCTGCGGGCGGAAGGTGCAGTGGCGATTTTTCGTGACCCGGAAGATTTATTCGAGCGATATTATCAATCTCCGCTCGCGAGATAATGGATCAGCGCTGCGAGCGACTCGGGATCACATCCGCGGCGCGTTTTCTCGCGCGAAATGACATGTTTTGCGAACCAAAGTCCCTATATTCTGCGAAGAGTTCGTAGCAATCATGACACCCACATCTTTAATCATCGTGACCGATCGCGGCAGCCTGAAAGCATACAAGGTGAGCGACACGCCGAATCGCGGGCCGAGCCTCCAGTTAGTGCAAGCTTTCAACACGACCGATGCGCACGGCCGTTTTCAAGACAAGGTGACCGATCAGGCGGGCGCTTTTCCGAGCGGCGCCGCCGCGGGCCAGATGAACTCGATAGCGGAGCGAACGGGGATCGATATCGAGAATGACCGCCGGATTTGCAAACAACTGGCCGACAACATCGCGGAGATCGTCGCGCGAGAAGGAATGGAAGGCTGGTCGTTCGCCGCGCCGGCTTCCATTCACGCAGCCGTAGTCGACCTGCTCGCACCGGATATCCGGGCGCGGATTGTGGAACATGTGAAATCCGATCTGATCAACATCGAGCTGGCGAAATTACCCGGGCATTTTCGCTCGTTGCAACCGATTTGAGCTTTGGGCAATCCGCTCGTTTTCGTTGTTCTTTTATGCAACTGCCAGTGAATATCACGTATCGCGGAGTCGAGAAATCCGAAGCAATCGATCAGTTTGTTTTGGAAAAAGCGGCGCATCTCGAAAAGTTTTGCGATCACATCAATCGCTGCGATGTCGCGATCGAACAGCCCAATCACGCCCATCAAAAAGGAAATCCATTTCGGGTGCGGATCGACGTGACCGTGCCGCCGGGACACGAACTCGTGGCGGATGAAAAGCAAATGGACAACAGCGGACACGCCGCGCTCACCAAAGTGATTCACGATGCGTTCAAAACGATGGAGCGGCAGCTGCGCCACCTCGTCCAGAAGCAGCGCGGACAGTAGCTGCACCGGATAACCGGCATGTAGCCGGAGCGGGTAAACCAGAAGCGAACACGGTATTGCCGGCGGCGGAGCTTCACTCAACACACCGGCAACCGGTCAAACGCAGTTGAGTTCGCGATGAAGCCGGGCTATTGCGAACAGGAAGCACTTCGCGTGATGAAAAACCGATGAGCCGAAGAAAGCGGGCTTCACGCTCACCGACTCAAACGGCCAGGCCGCCGCTCTCACCGCCGCCGAAACGGTGGTGGACTGCGCCGCTTGGTCTGGTGTTGATTACAATCGGGGCCTACTCGCGCGTCTGGCAATACGGCTACATCTGGGACGATAAATTTTACGTCACGCAAAACACGGCCTTGCGCGATTTGCATGGTTTGTGGCGCATCTGGTCCGATGTAACGGCGACGTTGCAATATTATCCGCTCGTTCACACCAGCTTCTGGCTGGAGTTTCATCTTTGGGGCCTAAATCCGATCGGTTATCACCTGGTGAATGTGGCGCTGCATGCGCTCGCCGCAGTGTTGCTCTGGCGCGTTTTGTTCTTACTCGGCGTTCCGGGCGCATGGCTCGGAGCAGCGATTTTCGGACTGCATCCGGTAGAGGTCGAATCCGTTGCCTGGATTTCGGAACGCAAGAATGTGCTTTCGGCGGTTTTCTATTTCGCGGCCGCTTGGAGTTATTTGCGCTTCGCTCGAATCGCGGAGAAGCGAGAGGAACAAAAATCACGCAGATTTTTTTACATCCTTGCATTGCTACTCTTCATCAGCGCGCTTCTGAGCAAGACGGTCACTTGTTCGTTGCCGGCCGCGTTGTTACTGGTGATTTGGTGGAAGAAAGGACGATTGGGCAGACAAGAGGTCATGCCAGCGCTTCCATTTTTCATCATCGGTTTGCCCTTCGGTTTGTTGACGGCCTGGCTCGAGAAGCACC
>DASXNS010000234.1:0-4077 GCA_036494865.1 Chthoniobacterales bacterium
TCGGCGTCGCGCAGGACCTTATTGGAGATGAGATCATCGTGCACCGCCCGCATCTGGACGGCCACGCCGCGGTCGAGACAGGTATCCACTACCTGGCCCATCTCGCCCAGGCTCTCGCGAAAAAGAACGCCGCTCACATTGAGCTTGATCGGCGATGTCTTGAACCAATCCAGCTTGTGCAGCACTGACTTCATCGATTTTCGCGTGCTGGCGATCGGCGTCATTCGATCGACCGAGATGTGAAACGAGTCGAGACCGGCCTTCTCGAGTTCGCGCAGAAGATCCTGAGTCAAAAGAAATCCGTTAGACGACATGCTGACCTTATAAAAGCCGAGCGACTTGGCGTAGCGAACGAGCTCCGCGATGTCGGGGTGCTTAAGAGGTTCGCCTCCTTGCAAGCCGAGCCGGGCGACGCGCAGTTCCCTGATTTTGTCCATCCACCGTTTGAGATCAGCTGTCGCGGGGTGCGGGACAGAGTTGTCGTACTCATTGCAATAGTGGCAATCGAGGTTGCACTGTTCCGTGACGTAGAGATGGGCGACCCAGGGCTTGTGATCGAACATCCGCGTGATCGATTGGATGGGAAACATGAGCGTCGCGGCAACTTTTACGGCGTTGTGGCGCTAAATACAAGCATGGCGCTACTGTTTTGGGGCGCGGATGCTGCTGCGTTTTTTGTTGATGATCACACGATGCGGTCTGCTTTCATCGATTCTTTTTAGCTGCGCGCTGGTGTCGTTGGCGGGTGCGGAGCGGATCAATCAGGAGGGGCGCATCCTCGGGCCAGCGCCTGCAGTGGCGACACCAACCCTGTTTAATACGCCAGCAGCCGATGCAATTGTCTCCGCGATGCAGATCATGCCGCGCGACAGCGCTTGGAACGAAGACATTTCCCGCCGCCCGGTGTTGACGAACTCCGATGCAATGATCGCACAAATTACGGACGATTTATCGAGCAGCCGCCGAACACTTCGAGCGTTTTACGAGATGAATTACGTCCTCGTCCCCGACAATCAGCCACGCATAACGATTCCTTTTTTTAATTACCCGGACGAATCCGATCTCGATGGCGGCACGTTTCCGAACGGCAGTTATCCGATCCCGGCGAATTTGCCCATCGAAACGTGGCCGAGTGGAACGGGCAATCTGACGTTGCAGCAATGGCAGCAGGACGCGAACAATACCGGCGGCGATCGCCACGCCATCATGGTCGCGCCCGGGGCCGGCGCGATTTGGGAAACGTGGTTGACGAAACTGTCGGCGAGCGGCTGGCAGGCCTCCAACGGCGCGAAGTTCAATTTGAATTCCAATGCGGAGCGTCCCGCTGGATGGACTTCCGGCGACGCGGCGGGCCTGCCGATGTTTCCGGCGCTGGTGCGTTACGATGAATGCCAGCGTGGCATGGTCGAGCATGCATTACGGATCGTCGTCGCAAAGTCGAGGCGCGAATACATCTACCCGGCCAACCATTACGCTTCCTCCATTCCGGCGACCTCGACGAATTATCCGGCGATGGGTCAACGCCTCCGTCTCAAATCCAGCTTCCTTATTCCAGGCAACTGGACGACCGAGGAAAAGGCTGTCCTGCGCGCTTTGAAAAAATATGGAGCGCTCGTTGCGGACAACGGCAATTTCTTTTCCATTTCGGTTTGTCCCGACGATCGCTTCGCCGCAAATGCGTTCGACCATCTCTCGACGATCAGCATCAGTAATTTTGAGATCGTGCAGACGACAGGTCCGAATGAAGGTCCGCGTTCGCCGGGTGCACCGAGTGTAAATGCCGGGCCGGATCAATTCCTGGAAGCTGCCACGAGTGTGGCGTTGCACGGAACGGTCAAGGATCCTTCCGGCAACTCAGCGATTCTTTGGAAAGTTTATTCCGGGCCCGCCGGCGTTGTTTTCGCAAATTCAAATCAAGCTTCGACCACCGCGACGATTAGTTCGCCTGGCACCTACACTTTCCTCTTGAGCGCGGATGATGGTGTGCATGCGGTTGCCTACGACGCAGCCATGGCCCGCGTCACCCGCCGGAATGCGCTCGCGAATATTTCGACCCGCGTTGAAGTCGGCACGAGCAACAACATTGCCATCGGCGGTTTCATCATCGTTGGAAACACGGCCAAGCAAGTCGCGCTGCGCGGCCTCGGTCCATCGCTCGCGGCCGCGGGTGTGTCCGCTCCGGTTGCCGATCCGATTCTCGAGCTTTACGACTCGAGTGGGAATTTGCTGCAAACAAACGACAACTGGCAGGAGACGCAGGCGCAAACTTTGCGCGACCTACATCTCGCGCCCGCGAACGATTTTGAATCGGCCATCGTGCGCACGCTTGCGCCCGGCGCTTACACTGTTCTGCTCCGCGGTCAAAACAATGGGAGCGGCGTTGGCCTGGTCGAAATTTACGATTTGCAGGAAAGCGCGCAGTCGAAGCTTGGTAACATCAGCACGCGCGGTTTCGTGGGCGTGGGCGACAACGTCATGATCGGCGGCACGATTATCATCGGCCCGGATTCAGCGCGGGTAGTCTTTCGCGCGATCGGCCCATCGCTCGCGATCGCGGGCATCGCGAATGCGCTTGGCAATCCGCAGCTTGGTTTGTTCAATGCGAATGGAGCTGCGATCGGGGCAAACAACGACTGGAAGGAGAGGCAGCAAGACGCGATCGCCACCACAGGTCTCGCGCCGATGAGCGATTTGGAATCCGCCCTCGTCGTAGACTTAGCTCCGGGAAATTACACGGCGATCGTTAGCGGCGTGGGTGGCACGACCGGTGTCGCCCTCGTTGAAGCTTATCATTTGCAGTAGCGCGCGTCGCGGCGTCGCGGCATTGTCGACAGATAGATTATGCAGAACGTTCGGGGACTTCATCACGTCACGGCGATCGCTGGTCCAGCGCAGGAAAATCTTGATTTCTACGCGGGCGTGCTCGGTCTGCGGCTGGTAAAAAAAAGTGTGAACCAGGACGATCCTGGCACCTATCATCTCTTCTACGCGGACGCGGAAGGTCATCCCGGCACTGATCTCACTTTCTTTCCGTGGGCGCAGATGGCGCCGAGCCGGAGCGGCTACGGCTTAAGCAGTGAAGTGTCTCTCGCGGTTCCACCCGGCTCTCTCAGTTTCTGGAGCGCGCGTTTGCAGCGATATGGCGCGACAGTCGGTCCTGCCGAGACGCGCTTCGGCCAGGAAGCGCTTCCCCTTACCGATCCGCATGGTTTGCGGGTCGCGCTGGTGGAAAGCAAGGACTCGTTAGGCCGGCCTTTCACACCGTGGGAAGAAAGTCCGGTGCCGGCGGAAGAGCAGATTCGCGGCTTGGAAAGCGCGCGGATGGTCGAGCGCGATCTCGTGACGACCGTTTCATTCTTAACTCAAGCTGTTGGTTTCACTCCAATCGCAACAGAGAACGGCTGGCATCGCTACGGAGTGGCTGATGGAAAATCGGGCGCCTGCATCGATCTTCGCGAAGCGCCTGGCGCCGGCCGCGGCGCCTGGGGCAGGGGCAGCATTCATCACATCGCCTGGCGAGTGGATGACGAATCCCATCAACTGGAGCTGCGCAAACGCGTGGCGGAAAATGGAGCGCAGCCCACGCCGGTGATCGATCGCTTTTGGTTCAAGTCCGTTTATTTCCGGGAGCCCGGCGGCGTGCTATTTGAGCTGGCGACCGATGGCCCGGGCTTCGCCGTCGATGAAGATCGCGCGCATCTCGGCGAGTCGTTGGTCCTTCCGCCCTGGCTGGAAGCGGACCGCGCCGCAATCGAAGCAGCTCTTCCGCGATTGACCAATCCCAGGAATTAAGCGGCGCAGAAAAACGAAACGCTAATCATTCGACTTCCGGATAGCTGAGTCCGGTTTCAGCGCCGTATCGAAAAATTCCATTATCCGCGTTTGCCGGCGCAGTCGCAGAAGAGGCTCACTTACCATGTGAGTTCCGAGCAGCGGAAGGAAATTAAAAGTCTTTCCGGCGGTGAAGAGCGCCTCGGAGAGTTGCATCGAATGTTGAAGATAAACGTTGTCGTCGGTCAGGCCGTGAATGAGCAAGAGCGGCCGCCGGAGATTTGCGGCGTAAGTCAAAACGTTGCT
>DASXNS010000235.1:0-4493 GCA_036494865.1 Chthoniobacterales bacterium
ACCGCCGCGCGCCTTTGATGGAAAAACCAGCCAAGCAATCCAGGACGCGCTCCAGTTTCACCGAAGCACCTGGGCGTTGGTGGAAGAATGTGATCGTGCCGGCGGTGCCGGTCCTTGCTTGTTTTTTGGGCGGCGCGACGGAAAAATGGAGCGAAGGAATCATCGTCGCTTTGCTCGGCCTGATCTTGCTGGTCGATCCGCCGCGCGGTTCGCTCGGGCTCGTTTTGAATCTTATTTTGCTCGGGCTTCTCGGTTTTGCGGCGACGGCTTTCTTGCCCGAGCGCTGGTTTTTCCAGCCGGCCTGGCGCATCGCGCTGGTGAACGATTTCGGATTAAAACTTCCCGGCAGTCTCTCCGCCCAACCGTGGATTACGCTCGGCTGCTTCCTCAGTTTTCTTGCAGGCTTGAGCTGGCTTTACTATATGAGCACGGTCGAGCTGGAGTTGCGCGATGTGCGGCAGCAGCTTCGATTTTTTACCGGCGGCATCATCCTGCTCGCTGCGCTCTGCGTCATCCTCCATGCCGCCAACACGACCCTTCCGTTCTGGCACAACTTTCGCGGCTTCGGTCCGTTTCCAAATCGGAATCAAACCGCGAATCTTTTTGGTCTTACTGCGATCATTCTTCTCGCCTGTGCGCAGGACGACATTCGACATGGGCGGAAGCGATGGATCGCATGGTTGTTCGGGCTGGGCATTATCATTGCGGCGATCATCCTGAATTTTTCCCGCGCTGGAATTTTGCTTCTGGTAGCGGGAAGCGCGCTCTGGCTCGGCGTGTTTGCGCTCCGAAAAGGCTCAACTACCCGGATCGGCGTTGGCGTTTCGGTGATTTTAATTTTGCTCACCGTGATGCTGCTCTTCGGCGGTCAAACCTTCGAGCGCTTTCACCTTCGGGCGGGCGATTCCGGCGGCGCTTCGCCCGAGCTGCGGCTCGCAATTTTCCGCGACACCCTCCAGCTTATTCGCGCTTCGCCTTGGTGCGGCATCGGGCTCGGTAATTTCGATGAAGTCTTCGCGATCTTTCGCGATGCATCGCTCACCGGTTCGCGCTCGCTCCATCCCGAGAGCGACTGGTTGTGGCTTTGGTCGGAGGCGGGCTGGCCCGCGCTCGTTTTGACGATCGCCGCTCTCGTGCTCTTGCTTCGCCGGGTTTTTCCTTTGCAGGAAGGAACGAATCAGCGCTTCCGCGTCGCTGCTTTGATCGCTGCTGTTCTCTTTGCGCTCCACGGCGTGGTGGATGTTTCCGGGCATCGCGTCGGCACCATCTTCGCCGGGATCTTTCTTCTCGGGCTCGCCTTGCGGCGTCCGATGCAACTGCGTTCGAGTTTTGCCACCGCGCTCACATTTCGTTTTGTAGGAATATTGCTTCTCGCAGCCGGAACGACTTGGGCGATTGCGACCCGTTACGAAATGCCGCTGGCTGGCAGCGTCGGCGTTGCCAACGAAAAACGACTCGCCTCGGTCGCGAATCAGGGCGGGAATTTCAGCGAGACAATCGAGCGCACGACTCGCGCGTTGCAATGGGCCCCGCTCAGTTGGCAGCTCTATTTTCTGCGCGCGCTCGGGGAGGTCGGCGCGAAGCTGCCGGCAGCAGCGGCGATCGATGACTTCCGGCGGGCGCGTTTTTTGGAGCCGAACGCCTATGAAGTTCCGTTCGAAGAAGGACAAGCCTGGCTCGTCCGAAACCCGTTGCTCACCATCACCGCCTGGAGGGAAGCTTTGCGCCGGGTCCAGCTCCAGCGCCTCGAAATCTATGGGCACATGCTGGCGCTCTCCCGCCAGTTCAGCCCGAAGGTGCATCGAGGGCTGGAAGAATTGGGCATGGCTCAACACGACCTGGCGCTGAGTTATTTTGAACGCGCGTCCGGCGAAGAATTCGCTCGAGCTCTTCATCTCTTCCTCGAACACGATCCGACTCTCGAAACTTTTTCGAATGCCGAGAAGATCAAGTTTTTCCAGTTTTGGGCGGAGCGCGGCGACGCAGATGAACTGATGCGCACGGTCGCGACCCATCCCGAGTGGATGCCGTTCGCCTGGGGCGAAATCGCGAAGTATCACGCGAAGAAAAACGATTTTCGCGCGGCCGTGGGGCTGGTTCAGCAATACGCAGAGCGTCCCCGGTTACCACAGACCGCGGCCGGTTCGTCGATCGATCAGCTCCGCCAAGCTCTCCATGCTAATCCGGATAGCTACGCGATTGGCTATCAGCTTTTTCATGAGCAAATGGAGGAAGGCAAGATCGATGAAGCGCTCGTGACGGCGCGTCATTTCACCGAGCAACCTAATTGTCCCGGCTATTTTTATTTCCTCGAAACAGAAGCGTGCGCCGGGAAAGAGAATTGGGAGCCCGCCTGGAGAGCGTGGGAAAAATTTCAAAAGGCCGGACAGATCGCAGGCAAATGAGCCTGTTGCCTATTGCGCTGGGCAAGGCGACGACGGCATGGGGCAACAAAGGGAATAAGCTGGGCACGATGATGAAGACATTGGCCGTGTCGATCGTTTCGCCAGGCTGAGTCTCGGCGTTGTCGCCCTTGTTGTCCTCCTGGACACTTGCAAGTTCTCTTCCCGTAAAACGGAAGAGTTACTTTTCCGAGAGCGCTGCTTGGGCCGCGGCGAGGCGCGCAATCGGGACGCGGAAGGGACTGCAGCTGACGTAATCCAATCCGAGCCGATGACAGAATTTCACGCTGGCTGGTTCGCCACCATGTTCGCCGCAAATCCCAAGTTTGATTTTTGGCCGCGTTTTCCGGCCGAGATCGCAGGTGATTTCCATCAGCCGCCCAACGCCTTTTTGATCGATCGACGCGAACGGATTGGTCCCGATGATGTCGAGCTCGGCGTAGGCCGGCAGAAAGCTGCCGGAATCGTCCCGGCTCATCCCGAGGGTCGTTTGAGTGAGATCGTTCGTGCCGAAGCTGAAGAACTCAGCGTCGCGCGCGATCTCATCCGCCACCAGCGCGGCGCGCGGAATCTCGATCATCGTGCCGACGAGATAATTGAATTTCGTTTTCTTTTGCTTTGCCACTTCCGCGGAGACGCGATGGACAATCTCAATCTGCAACTTTAATTCGCGTGGAAAACCGACTAGCGGAATCATGATTTCCGGCCGCACTTTGATTCCTTTTTTTTGCACCTCGGCGGCCGCTTCGAAAACCGCGCGGGCCTGCATCTCTGAGATTTCGGGATAGACGATGCCGAGCCGGCAGCCGCGGTGCCCGAGCATCGGATTGAACTCGTGCAGTTCGCTGACCCGGCGCGAAATGTTCTCCACTTTCACTCCAAGCTTTTGCGCCAGCTCGAGCTGCTGGGCATGATCGTGCGGCAAAAATTCGTGGAGCGGTGGATCGAGAAACCGAATCGTCGCCGGCAATCCTTTTAACGCGGTGAAAATTCCCGCGAAATCGCCGCGCTGATACGGCAGCAATTTCGCGAGCGCTTTTGCGCGTTCCTCCTTGCTCTCGGCGAGGATCATCTCGCGCATCGCATCGATCCGGTCGCCTTCGAAAAACATATGCTCGGTCCGGCAAAGGCCGATTCCCTCCGCGCCAAACGCGACCGCATTTTCGACTTGCTCCGGCGTATCGGCGTTGGTCCGCACGCCCATCTTGCGCAAGCGCTCGACCCAGCTCATCAACTTCTCGTACTGCCGGTAGGTCGCGCTTTTCTTTCCGTCGAGCGACCGATCCACCAGCACCTGCACGATCTCGGAGGGCGCGGTCGTGACCGCACCGGCGAAAACTTCTCCGGACGTTCCATCAATCGAAATGTAATCGCCTTGATTGAGTATCGTGCCGCCGGCTTTCAGGGTTCGTTTCGCGTAGTCAATTTCGATTCCGGCAGCGCCGCAAACGCACACCTTCCCCATTTGCCGCGCGACCAGCGCAGCGTGCGAAGAAACGCCCCCGCGCGACGTCAGAATCCCTTCCGCCGCAATCATTCCGCGCAAGTCTTCCGGTGAAGTTTCGATGCGCGCCAGCACGACTTTTTCGCCCTTGTCCGCGCGCCGGACCGCTTCTTCCGCGCTGAACACGACGTGGCCGGATCCAGCTCCGGGCCCGGCCGCAAGACCGCTCGCGATTTTTTTTGCGGCCTGAATCGATTTCCGGTCGAAGATCGGCGCGAGTAAGTGAGCGAGCGAATCCGCCGGGATGCGCCGCACCGCTTCTTCCCGCGTAATTAATTTTTCATCGACCATCTCAACCGCGATGCGAACGGCCGCCAGACCGGTGCGTTTGCCGTTGCGCGTCTGCAAAATGTAGAGCCGGTTTTCTTCGACGGTGAACTCAAGATCCTGCATGTCCTTGAAATGGCTTTCGAGCAACGCTCTCACCTTCATCAAGTCTCGGTGCGCCGCCGGCAGTTCCTTCGCCAGATCGGCGATCGGATGAGGTGTGCGCACACCGGCGACGACATCTTCGCCCTGCGCATTGATCAGATATTCGCCATAGAAAACTTTCTCGCCGCTGGCCGGATCGCGAGTGAAAGCGACGC
>DASXNS010000236.1:0-2551 GCA_036494865.1 Chthoniobacterales bacterium
CGACATCGCGCGAAAAATAATAGAGAGCAATTCCGGTAATGGTGCTCTTTGGCGCAGAAGGCTTCTCTTCAAACTCGGTAATCACGCCCTCGGAATCAATGGTGATGCTGCTGTACTTCTTGATCGCCTCGAGATCGCCCACGTCATAGGTCGCGAGCGTTGCCTCGGAATTTTTCGCCGCCCGCGCGAAATCCACCAGCGGCTCGCTGAAGAGATTGTCGCCCGCGACGATGATCAGATCGTTCTGCGCCAAATCCTCCCGCGTCACGACGAGCGAAATGTCGCCGATGGCGCCTAACTTATCGGAATCATCGGTCGAGCCGTCGCTGATAATTTTGAGTGCGAGTTTTGCTTTCCTCTGCCGGTAACTATCCGCCCACGCTTGAAAATCTTTCGCGAACTTATTGTTCGTCACCACATAGACGGTTTCGAGCTCGGGAATCGGCGCGAGATTATCCAGCACCCATTCGATCATCGGTTTGCCGGCGACCTCCAGGAGCGGCTTCGCTTTATTAAGCGTGAGTGGATATAATCGCGTGGCGTAGCCGGCGGCGAGGATGAGAGCATTCATGATAAAAAGCGATGGCTGCGCAGACACTAAATGGAACCGGCGCTTCGGCCACCGCGAAACTCCAGGGAATTAACTTTTGCCCAAGGCAGCGCGCTGTAGTTTTTGCTGCAAGCTAGCGATGCGAGCTGGATCGGTAATTTTCGCACGGGTGGCGCGATCGGCCACGTAGAAAGTATCGATCGCCGCGCCCTTCTCGGTGCTGACACGCGAAAGAGAGATCGAGATCCGTTCTTCTCCGAACGCGGTCAGCAATTCGTAAAGTAATCCGAGCCGGTCTGGTGTTTGGATTTGAACGAGGGTGTAAGCCGGATGCGCCTTGTTCTCGACTGTTACGGCCGTCGGAAAATCAATCTCGCGCACCGCTTGCGTCGCGATTTTTCGCCGCGCCCGATCCAGTAACGGAGCAAAATCAAAATCATCGTGGGCCAGCGCGTGGCGAAGAGTTGTTTCCACCAGGGCTTGATCGCGTTTGTCGGTCACCGCTCGATATCGCGTGTCGCAAACGCGAAAGATGTCCAGCACGACGTTGTCGCCGCGCGTATAAATGTCGGCGCTCAGAATATTGATCGGCACCACGGCGAACGAGCCGGCGATTTTCGCCAGCAGTTCTTGTCCATCCCACGCGCAGAACGAAACAATACTGTGCCCTTGCCCGGTGAACGCCTGCCATTCAATCGCCGGCGCGAGCGCCGGACCACTCCACACGTACAGGTTTTCCAAAAAACGGCGGAAAAGTTTGGCGTGTGACGCAATTTCTTCGACCGCGAAGGCGCGAAAATAATTGTCCGGCATGAACTCGAAATGCGCCTCCACTTCCTCCGCGAAATCGCTCCCGAGATTTTCCGTGACGCTGTTTTGCAAAAGCTCGCGCTCGATCTTCGTCTGCTCATGGAACGCTTCCTGGTCGGAAAGATATTGTGACGTGGAGCGGTAAAGCTGCCAGACCAGCGTCTCTTTCCAATCCGACCACGCATCCGCGCTCGTGCCTTGCCCATCCGCCAGCGTCAGCAGCATCAACGCGTCGAGATTTTTTTGATCGCGGACGATGCGGGCGAACTCGATCGCCGTTTCCGGATCGTCGAGATTTCTCTGCTGCGCCATGTTGGAAAGAGTGAGGTGATGATCCACCAGGAGAATGAGCGAACGGCGTTGAGCGGATGAAAGCTGGAGGCGGGCAGCGGCGCCTTGCGCGAAAAGCGCGCTCGCTTCCGAATGCGGCCGCGCCCCGACCGCGCGCCCGGTATCGTGCAGCAAAAGCGCTAGATAAAGAACGAACGGGTCCTCGAGTTTTTCGAATAACTCCCGATACAATCGCAGCTTCGAATTTTCCGTCCGCAACACCTGATCGAGCTTGTCGATGCAGACCAGGGTGTGTTCGTCCGCAGTGTAGCGATGAAAAAATTCGTGCTGCACAAGACAAGTCAACTGCCCGAATTCCGGAATGTAGCGGCCAAGAAAATCGATCCGGTGCATCATTCGGAACACGCGCCCGACTTCGCCTTTGCGGGATGCGATCGCGCGAAATATTTCCCGGGGTCGCTTCGCGCTGCGGAAAGCGCGATTCACGACCCCGAGATTTCGAGTGAAGAGATCGGCAAGTTCGGGACTTAATTCGATCTGCCTTTCCTGCGCCAATTCGAAAACGTGCATCATCATTTCCGGATCTTTTCCGAAGCTCTCGGGGTCTTCGGCAAAGAGCTGGCCGTTCCGAATCCGAAATTGATCGACCCGTTCCTCGCGCGTTTGCAACCGCGGCAAAAAGCCAAAGAACGATGCCGTCGCGACCGAAGATTGCCCACGCCCAAATTGTTCCGTGATCCGTTCCGTCACCCGAAAAATATTTCGCGTGTGCTCATAATAATCTTTCATCAACGCTTCGTTGCGAAGACTGCCGCGGGTTTGGATATAGCCGAGACGCTGCGCGACTTGATCCTGAACGTTGAAGTGTAGAGTGTCAGTGGAACGGCCGGTCGCGTAATG
>DASXNS010000237.1:0-1826 GCA_036494865.1 Chthoniobacterales bacterium
GAAAAACGAGATGATATATTTCGACCACCAATTGCGATCTTCCACCACGCCGTGAGTGCGGCTGAGCGCCTGTGAAATCGTCGAGATGAAAACCGTGCCGAGATAAATCCCGAGAAAAATTCCGATATTGGCGAGCGTGCCACTGGATCCGGTGACCACGACGCTGGCCGCCTGGGTGTCGAGGATTTCCTGCACTTTCGGATCGGAGGGAAGAAAGCTTTTCAAGATGACGAGCATCTGGTGGAGCTTGGCCGGATCAGTGCCGAAGAGACCGAGCAGATGCCAGAGAAAAAGCAGCCCGGGTGCGAGGGTAAAAAGAAATTGGTAAGCCATCTGGGCGGCGAGGCCGGTGGTGTTGTCCGTGGCGGTTTCCCAAACCAGACGCCGGATAATTCTCCCGACGAATCCGAGATATTTCATCAGGGCGGAGACTTTACTTTGCCGCGACCAAATATCCATTAAACTCTCCGGCAAGTTCCGCGCCTGGTCCCGGCCTAACGAGTTTTGAAAAAAATCTTGATCCTGACCGCCGGCTTCGGCGAAGGACATAACAGCGCCGCCCGCGGCATTCGCGACGGCTTGCGCAAAGTCGCGCCCGAGGGCGCGCACGTCGAGTTGCACGACCTCTTTGCTGAAACCTACGGGCTCGCCAACGACTGGGCGCGCGTCGTCTACATGGCGATGGTCAACCGCACTCCCCGCATCTGGGGTGTGATTTATCGCTGGCTCGACCGGCAGAAAAAATTCGCAGGCGATTTTCGCGTTTTCTTCGCCTTGAAAAATTATCTCGCTCGAGTGCTCGCGCGATTACAGCCCGATGTGATCGTGTCGGTCTATCCGGCCTATCCGCACATGCTCGACGAATTGCTCGGATGGGAAGGCTCGCGCCAACACAAACGCGTTGTAGTCATCACCGATTCGATCAGCGTGAACGCGATCTGGTATCGTTGCAGCGCCGATTACTTCCTCGTTCCGAATGAAGCAAGCGCAGCTGTCCTGTTGCGGGCTGGCATCGCGCCGGAGAAAACAAAGACGCTCGGTTTCCCAGTCAGCCCGATTTTTGCGCAACCGGGCGAAACGCGATTGCCGCCCTCGGATGAAACCGGCCGGCGCGTCCTCTACATCATCAACGCGGCCACTTCGGCTGCGCCGGAATTGGTGCGCCGTCTCGCGGCGTTGCCGGAAATCCAGCTCACAGTCACGGTCGGTCGCAACGCTGGATTGAAAGTGTCCGTGGAAAAAATTCGCAACACCGTTACCCAACAATTCGAAGCCGTGGAGTGGAGCGACGAGTTGCCTCGGCTGCTTCGCGCGAATCACGTGGTCATCAGCAAGGCCGGGGGCGCGACCGTGCAGGAAGCGATGGCGGCCGCCTGCCCGATGATTGTGAATCACATCATCCCGGGTCAGGAGGAAGGCAACGCGCGGTTCATCGCGGAAACAAATTCCGGCGCGCTTGCGCCCACCCGAGATGCAGTGATCGCCGCGGTGCAAAACGCGTTTGCGAATGATGCTGCAGTCTGGCACGAGTGGTCGGCGAACATCAGCCGGCTCGGCCGGCCGGGCGCATCGCTCGAGATCGGAGAATTTTTACTCTCGATTTGAATCGAGCGACGCGGGGCAAAGCCGCGCCTAAATGGAAAATATTCGTTCTCCTGCAACAAACGTCTGCATGACTGCGAGCTCCGGCGACAGCACAACAAAATCAGCGTCGGCTCCGGTTTCCAATCTTCCTTTACTCGTTAGGCCAACCGCGCGTGCCGGATTCATGGTCGCCATCGCGATCGCTTCATGCAGCGGAATTCCCACCTGGCTCACCAGATTGC